>JAIWHQ010000044.1:0-9625 GCA_048629575.1 Thermoplasmatota archaeon
GAGAAAAGATTATCTGCGGTCTAAAGGATGCTGACGAGGGTAAAAAAGTATCAAATGAAAAAGCGAAAGAAGTTATCGAAAAATGGTTCGAATAGAATGGACTGAATGTTCTTTAGAAGACGTAAAAAAAAAAGAGAGAAATTATCTGATATTGCTCTAGAAGTTGAAGAAAAAAAGCCTTTAGAAATTAGTGATGAAATATCTGAAAAAATTGAAAACCCTGTTTGTCCAAAATGCAAAAAACATATGAAATCTAAAGGTAAAGATCAAGGATTCAAATGTAAGATCTGTGGTATAAAAAGTAATGCTGCTTTAGTCAGAGAGAAAAAACGCGATATTGGATTAGGATTTTATGAGGTGCCTGTTTGTGCAAGAAGACATCTTAGTAAGCCGTTAAAAAGAATGGGGGTAGATAATTATCTAAATCGCAATAGTTCTGCCATATTGTATTCATCAATTGTTTCTGTTTGTCCTTCTATTGTGATGATGTGTCCAGAGCAATGAAGATGATACCGCCAATAGTTAATAAATCCAAATCTTCTGAAATGATGGGTTCCTAAAACATCCATATCAATACTGAGATGAATATCTTCATAATCAACAAGTAATCGAAATGAATTAGGAATGAACCTTCCGTTGTTAAACTGCACACCTGCTGTAGTAAGTTTAATTGAATTAGGAGGAATATTTATGTATTTTCCATCTTTTTTATTGATTACTATAAACGGGTTTTCTGAAAATCTTGTCACTTTGATATCTGCCCATGTTATTGTATATGTGGAGGAAACAATTTTTCCCCAGTACCATCCATAATTCACTCCAGCTACTGCTGTTACATACCAGTTATGATCATGATATCCAGTGCCAGAAACATCCATTTCAATGCCATTTAGGGTTAGAGTTCCAGTAACTTTTGCTCTGGGGAGAATGACGCCCCACCATCCAATTCCTGGAGTAAGTCCCTTCCAACCTTTTGTTTCGCCAACAAAGGTGAAATCAACAGACATGTCATCCATTTCAAGGTTGAGGAGATATATCCAATCTCCTGTATCATTATCGATATATCCTTTCATAATCTCTTTTCCATCAAGTCTTACTAGAGGTTCGGCAATTGATACAGTAACTTCTTCTTTGTAATACATCTTCTGACTGTTTGAAACAGTATCTCCATCTTTGTATACATTAAGGCCAGTTGTAAAAAAAACTCTATTTAATATGGTTAATACTCGGATGCTTATTTGCACGCTATATCCATTGTCAAGAGACGCATCAAAGTACCACCATTCATAAGAATAAAGGCCTTTAGGTCCATGAAACGCATCATCTTCTAACTGGATATCAATGGGTTCGAATAAAAAGTCGTTAAAATCAGTATCTTTGCTACTCTGACTGAGGTCATTTACTTTATTTGAATAGTTCTGAAGTTGATTTAAAAAATTTGATTTATTGATATGAAATGATGAGGCAGTTCCAGCTGTAATAACAAAACATAAAAGAAGAATGATAAGAATTACTTTTGCCCTCTTCATATTTTTTCCTCTAAATACTATTGCTGACATAGTATTTAAATATTTAGCGATATTTTTTAATAAAACGATGAATTTTTTATTATTTGGATGGAAAATGATCAATCGTAATACTTTTTAAGGGATTGCTGCTTCATGGTTTCAATTTATATTATGCGGGTGTGGTGTAGCCTGGTATCACATAAGCTTGCCAAGTTTATGACTCGGGTTCAAATCCCGGCTCCCGCATTCAAAATTTTTAATTTTGTACATATTTTTCCAACCGAACCACTAGATGGCTATGCAGGTGAATATGCAGGTGAATATGCAGATAATTATTCACAGGCGAATAAGTTATTAAACGGAAGTTGCATTACTTTTGGTAGGGCAAGTGGATGGGATGCAGAACGGAGATACTTTAGACGGATCTTTCAACATAAAAAGACCTCTTGCGGTACGAGCACTGCGGAGGAGCAATATTAGAAAGAAGATAGCCGAATATCTTTTTGAAATTAGTCCTAGTTGCAGTTATACTTCTGAGATTGCGTATCATGTAGGAGCAACATCTTCAAATGTGATTGGTGCTTTACGAGGCATGAATACTAGATACCGGGAGGATGAATCACTTATCAGTCTAGAATTGGTTGAAGAAAAAAGCGGAGGAAAAAACATCCGACTGTATGCTCTTACTGATTTTGGAAAAGAAATAATAGACACAATACATATTAAACGATAAAATCTTTTTTTTTGGTTTTTTTGCCTACAACATTTCAGGTGTTCTGTTTTTTTAGAAAATATAACAATAGGAAGGAAGAATCCAGAGGGGGGAAAAGAGGGGTCTCCATAAAAATGATTCTTCTTCCCTTCCTAGTTGTTGTTGTATCCAAAATAGTGTATAGTTTTAAGTTTGTTTTTCGCAGATAATGATGCAGATGTATATGCCGGTGATAGTTTAGCTCTCTGTTTTTATCATCCGTAATATCTCTGTAGCGAGCTGGTCAATGCCTTCTTTATTTTCACAGGATATTTTAAACTCTGAAGAATCTGTTTTTTTCAGATCCGCCTTGTTTTCAACAACAACTATCGGAACATCTTCAAAAAGCTTCTTTATTTGTCCAAGCATGTTATATTGATTTTTTAGTGAATATCCACAGGTTTCAGATGGATCTATCATAAAAACAATTATATCTGCAAGATGAGCAAGTGCTGCTATTGCTTGTTTTTCGATATCGTTTCTTTTTGCGAGCGGTCTGTCTAAGAGTCCTGGTGTGTCGATTATTTGATATGTTTTTGTTGTAAATTTTTCTTCGATCTTGACATGTCCAACGATGACTTGTTTTGTTGTAAAAGGATATGTCGCTATCTCTGGTTTTGCAGAGGACAGATGTTTTAGAAGTGATGATTTCCCTACATTTGGGTATCCTGCGATAACAATTGTTGGAACATCAAGTATTGTTGGAAATTTCTTCATTATGTTTTGTGCGTCTGCAAGAAATATAAGGTTTTCATCAATTTGATGTAAAACAGAAGATATTCGTCCGTAGATTTCTTTTTGTTTTTGTTTGAGAAAATCGATATTTCCCGTTTTTTTCAGAGATCGTATCTGTTTTGAATATATCATTATGCATGTTTTTCTTGCCCAGTCAACAGCACCCAGTGATTTTTTCAACTTATCTGTATTTATCTTTATATCAATTATTTCTTGGTAAAATTTAGGGAGTTGTTCGATTGAAGGAAACTTTTTCACGTAAGATTCCAGCTTTGAGACGATGGTATCGACAAAGGAATCCGTTCGTGCAATAATTGTTTTTTTTGTCTTGTAACGAACGTCTCTATCTTCTATTTTTATCTTCTTTGTTCTTCTAATGGAAAGGTCAAGAAGTTGATCTGCTGTGAGTATAATTGGTATTTTTCTAAACATATTATTAGAAAAACTTTATGTGGTAGCTCTAAATTAAGATATTGGTATGACAATAGACGAAGGATTTATACTTTCCAACAAGTACAGAAGAGCAATCTTTGAAGAACTAGCTTCTGGTGAAAAGAATATCTATCGAATTGCAAAAAAACATAGAATCATAAAAACTGTTGCTCAAAGAGTTGTCAATAGTTTTGTTGAAGGGGGAATCGTAGAAAAACAGGGAAACAGCTATGTTTTTACAAAAGAAGGAGATAAACTTGTTGAAAGTATTGGAAGATAAAAGGAGATGATGCCAATTTTAAAGCCGTATCTGCTGCAGACGTTAAAAGAACTGGCGCTCCTGGGTGCTATGAGAAACAAAATAGAGATTTCCTCTAATGACCTTGCAAAACAGCTTCAGACTAGTCAGCAGACTGCCTCACGATATCTACTGGATCTTGACAACGGAGAAATGATCACACGAGAATTAGGGATAAAAAAACAGCTCATACAGATAACGGATTTGGGATCAGAGGCGTTAGAAGAAGAGTTCTCTGAGTATAAACAGATTTTTGATTTACCAAGTAAGGTTGTCTTTAAAGGAATAATTGTTTCAGGGATGGGTGAGGGAAAGTATTATACTGAACAGAGTGGTTATGTTGATCAATTTAAAACAAAACTTGGTTTTATTCCATATCCTGGAACTTTGAATGTTGAGATTGACTTTATTGAGCGAAATAAACTTCGGCTTCTGAAAAATTATGGTGGCATACTCATCGATGAGTTTACAACAAAAAATCGAACGTTTGGGGGAGTTATGTGTTTTAATGCAACAATAAATATGAGTAAAGGAGCCATTGTTCTTCCTCGGAGGAGTCATTATTCTCACATTCTTGAATTGATATCTCCGCATCATCTGAGAAAAAAACTGCATCTGAACGATGGGGATATGGTGGAGATTGTTATTTATCTGGATGAGTAGAGAGATCGTATGAAAAACCAGTTTGTTGCAGATATTCTAAATGAGATTGCTGATCTTCTTGATATTAAAGGTGAGATTTTTTTTAAAACAAGAGCGTACAGAATAGCTGCTCAAGCAATAGAAGTTCTTGAAGAAGACATTGAAATCGTTGTTTCTGAGGACCGTCTTACCTCGATTTCTGGAATTGGAGCGGCTATTGCAAAAAAAATTACTGAAATTGTTGAAACTGGAAGGTTGGAATATCTTGAAGAATTAACAAAAGAGATACCTAAGGGACTTCTTGATTTACTAAAAATTCAAAGTCTTGGTCCAAAAAAGGTTGCCTCACTGTACAGAAATCTTGGTATCACGTCAATTAAAAAACTGAGAGATGCTTGTTTGCAGGGTAAACTACGCAATCTTGATGGGTTTGGAGTTATCACAGAACTAAACATTCTCAGAGGGATTGCTCTTCTTGAAAAAACAAGTGGACGGGCTTTGTTAAATGTTGCGTTTTCTGATGGAAACAACTATATTGAATATTTAAAAAATTGTGATAAGATAGATGCTATTAATATCGCTGGTAGTCTTCGGAGGATGAAAGAAACCATTGGTGATGTTGATATTCTTGCATCATCGAATCACCCCAATATCGTTATGGAATATTTTATCAAGTATCCTGATGTCGATCGAGTGCTGCTTAAGGGTAGTACGAAAACAAGTGTGATTCTTTATGATAATTTACAGGTTGACCTACGTGTAGTAAAAAAAGAGAGTTATGGTGCGGCATTGCAGTATTTCACCGGATCAAAAGAACATAATGTTGCGATGCGTAGTCTTGCAATTAAAAAAGGTTTTAAACTAAATGAGTACGGTCTTTTTGATAAAGAAACAGAAACATATATAACGGGAAAAACAGAGGGGGAAATATACAACAAACTTGATCTTGACTACATTGAACCTGAGCTTCGTGAAAACAGTGGTGAAATTGAAGCAGCAAAAAAGAAACAACTGCCCAAACTTGTTGGATATGATGATATTCTTGGTGATTTTCATGTTCATTCGGATTGGAGTGATGGAAGCAACTCAATTGAAGAAATTGTACAGGTGGCAAAAAACTTTGGATATCGTTTTGTCTGCATCACAGATCATTCTCAGTCTCTAAGAGTTGCAAATGGGCTGTCTGAATCTCGTGTTGATAAAAAAATCAAAAAGATACAAGAGTTAAACAAAAAAAATTCTGATTTTAAGATTTATTGTGGTACTGAATGTGACATCAAAGCTGATGGAACAATGGATTACCGCAATAGCGTTCTGAAAAAATTTGATGTTGTCTATGGTGGAATACATACCTCATTTAAAATGGATAGACCAACTGCAACAAAAAGAATAGTTAAAGCTATGGAAAACAACTATGTTCATGCTGTTGCCCATCTGACTTGTCGTATGATTGGGAGAAGAGAACCATTTGACCTTGATATGGAAGAAATAATGGATGTCGCAAAAAAAACCGATACGTTTTTAGAAATCAACGCGTTTCCTGATCGTCTTGATTTAAAAGATACACATGTAAAGCTTGCCAAAGAACGAGGGGTGAAGGTTATTCTTGGTAGCGATGCACATTTTATTGCAAACCTTCCCTTTATGCGTTTTGGAATAGCAACAGCACGAAGAGGCTGGCTTGAAAAAAAAGACATCCTTAACACATATTCAACTCATGATATTGAAAAAATACTTGGAGTAAAATAATGAATAAAGCAGAAGCAAAAAAGGAGATAAAAAAGCTTCGTGATGAAATCAATCATCATAACTACAAGTATTATGTAAAAAATAATCCTGTTATTTCAGATTTTGAGTTTGATCAACTTCTTAAAAAACTAGAGTCTCTTGAGGAGAAGTATCCAGAACTTGTTACGTTGGATTCACCGACACAACGGGTTGGTGGAGAACCACTGGATGGATTTACAACAGTTGAACATAAAGTTGCAATGCTTTCACTTGCTAATACCTATACGTATGATGAGTTGCGGGAGTTTGACGAGCGAGTGAAAAAAAACGTTGGTGATGTAGAATATGTTGTTGAACCAAAAATTGATGGAGCTGGTGTTGCGCTCCTCTATGAAAACGGCATATTTGTTCGTGGTGCAACACGAGGCGATGGAATACAAGGAGATGATATCACCTCCAATCTCAAAACCATCCATAGTATTCCTCTACGGTTGAGAGGAACTAAAGTTAAAAACGTTGAAGTCCGTGGCGAAGTCTACTTCCCCAGCAAGGAGTTTGAAAGATATAATAAAGAGCAAGTAAAAAAAGGTGAAGCGGTATTTGCCAACCCGCGTAATGCAGCAGCAGGGTCATTACGTCAGCTTGACTCTCGAATTGCAGCCTCTCGACCTCTTAATATTTTTATCTATTTCATATCGTTTTCAGAGAAAGATTATGTTACCCATGAAAAAGCAATTGCTGTTCTTAAGGAGGCAGGTTTTCGAGTTAATCCACTTACAAAGAAGGTAAAGGATATTGAGGGAGCTATCAAGTATTGTCAGAAACTAGAGGAAAAACGTGAGACTCTTGATTATGAAATTGATGGTGCGGTCATTAAGGTAAATTTGTTTTCAAAACAAAAACAACTTGGAGAGACTTCTAAGCATCCACGCTGGGCAATTTCTTATAAGTTTGCTGCAAAACAGGTAACCACAAGGCTTAATGATATTGCAATTCAAGTTGGAAGAACCGGAACATTGACGCCTGTAGCAATTTTGGAACCTGTTCAAGTTGCAGGGGTTACAGTCTCTCGTGCAACATTACATAACTTTGATGAACTCAGACGAAAGGATGTTCGGATTGGAGATACAGTACTAATTGAACGCAGTGGAGATGTGATTCCGCAAGTAGTAAAAGCGATAATTGAGAAAAGATCAGGATCTGAAAAATCAAAAAGAATCCCGAAGAAATGCCCGATATGTGGTTCAGAAATAGTTCATACTGAAGGTGAGGTTGCAGTTCGATGTAAAAATCGTATGTGTCCTGCTCGACTGAAATGGCGGATAAAATATTTCGCCTCACGAGATGCAATGGATATTGATCATCTCGGTGGATCAACGGTTGATAAACTCATTGAAAAAGGGTTTGTTGATAGCATTGCAGATCTCTACAGTCTAACACTGGAGGATATTCTCACCCTTGAAGGTTTTAAAGAGAAATCTGCACAGAATCTTCTTGATTCCATAGAGAAAAGTAAAAGTCAAAGTTTGTCTCGATTGATATATGGTCTTGGTATCAGGCATGTTGGTAAATATGCAGCGCAACTACTTGCTGCAAAATATCCATCATTGGATCTTCTTTCAAAAGCAGATATCGAAGAGTTAAAAGATATCTATGGTCTTGGTGAAAAAACTGTAGAAGCGGTTTGTACATTTTTTGCAACAGAAGAAAACAGAGAGCTTATTGATAAGTTAAGAGAGGTCGGTGTTAAACTAAAGGAAGACGTTAAAACAGAATATCTGCTGCTTAAAGGAAAGAAATTTGTGTTTACTGGTGGTCTTAAGACACTTACTCGCCCTAAGGCATCTGATCTTATAAAAGAAAAAGGAGGTATTATCACTTCATCAGTTGGTAAAGATCTTGATTATATTGTGGTTGGTGAGAAACCTGGTTCGAAATATGGCAAAGCCAAAAAACTTGGAGTTACTCTGTTAAATGAGGAAGAATTTATTGAGTTAGTAGAGGAATAGGGAGAATATTGTTATGGTAGAATGTAAAGTAGAAGAAAACAAGATGAATTGTAACTGCACCTATCCCTGTGATAAAAAAGGGATGTGTTGTGAATGTATTAGTTATCATTGGAGTCGAAATGAACTTCCAGCTTGTTATTTTCCAGATACTGTTGAACGGACCTATGATCGAAGTATTGAAAATTTTATTAGGGTTTATCAAGGAAAATAATAGAATAAATAGTATAGAGGGTTTTTCAAAACTCTCTATATGTTTGTTATGATACTCATAAGAAGCGACATATGTCCTGTCCTAACACATTTACATGAGGATACGATAAATACATATATTTATATAATAGATAATCACTTAGTTATAGCATATAAATAAGAGGGAACAATATGAATAAAAAAACAAATAGTTTAAAGGCAGCTATCGTCATAGCTATCGCTCTTGCATTAATAGTTCCAGGAGCAGCAATGGCAACTAACATGAAAACACAAGAAATTAAGGAAACACCATATGCTCCGATAAGCAAAGATGGTGGTTGGGTTGAACAAGCTTCAGGTTTTTGGGAACCAGCGAGAGGTATCCGCTTTATGGATGCTGTTGATGAGGATACCGCTTGGGCAGTAGGTTATGATGGATCAGGAGGAAACTTGTACGAAACACTGTATACCAAAACAACAGATGGAGGCGATTTATGGGAGGCTGACATAATTTTCATGGGGGATGGTTACGGTCTCGGCAATATTTGTGGTCTTGATGGCGATACTGCATGGGCAGCAGTTTTTTCAACTAGTGCTCAAGATGAAGATTGTGGTATTTATAAAACTACAAATGGTGGAGATACCTGGACTCATCAGTTTGAAGGACCTTATTCCTTTGCTAACAATGTTTGGTTCTTTGATGAAAATGAAGGAGTGGCTTTGGGAGATCAGGCTGATGATTATTTTGAGATTTGGACAAGTGATGACGGTGGTGATACTTGGACTAGAGTCCCTGAAGAGAGTTTTTCTGGAGTTACAGTTGATCCAGGTGAGGCTGGCTGGACTGGGTGTATGGAAGCCGTTGGAGATAATACGATCATATTCGGGACTCATGCGCCAGAAGGATATGCGTTTATATCACATGATAGAGGTCACACATGGTTTGGAAGTTTTACTGGATGTGCCGGAACAGGTCTAAATCCAGGTGTAAACGAACTCGCCTTTAAAGATCCAATGAACGGTTTGGCTGCACATGATAATGGGATTGCTTATGATCTTTATACCACAAGTGACGGTGGTGAAAACTGGGAAGAAATAACACCTTCAGGTTTCGTCTATTGCGCTGGTTTATCCTATGTTCCAGGTACAGACAACATGTATATAAGCACAGGAGGAGCCGAATTTTATTCTGGGGCTTCGTATAGCTTCGACGGAGGTCAATCTTGGGCAGATTATCCAGAAGTTGTAGATATTCAACTGTTGTCATGTGATTTTGTTGAAGGTGGAATCGGATGGGCCGGTTCATTTAATGTCGATGAATTTAACGGTGGAA
>JAIWHQ010000045.1:0-9472 GCA_048629575.1 Thermoplasmatota archaeon
ATTCCATCTCTCAACTTTGAAATATTATTGCATATTTAGTTCTGTTACCAATCATATTTAAATATATGTTGTCAAAATGTCAAAATGAATAAAACCATACTCTTAAAACCTGTTTTTTTCTTTCTGAAAGTATAGATTGGAGTAATGTGCATATCAGACGTTTTAAGCCATCAGCCCCTCCATAACAACAGGAGACGAAAAAGAAAAAAAAGAGAAGTAATTATAGAGCCGTTGTCCGTAGTGTAAAGTGACACCCTTTTTTTGTAAAATTTTAAAAAAATAGAAAAAATGGGTATGGGGGGGCGTTACCATGTATCTCTTCTTACTAAAGACTACCATGCTAATCATTATTACCAAATAAATATCCACCAATTTTTAAGCTAGGATCACCAAATAATTCCCATTGTTGAACCATTTTGATATCCATTTTTTCATTATTCCCATAAAATCTATGCAAATACTCAGTGATGGCTTCTCCATGATTCTCACCAAGGATATCTTGTTGTTCTTCTCCATATAGTTGAAGGAAACGTAATTCCAACCAACCATCCAGTACTTCTAAATAATCGGCCACTCCATTGTTATCTAAGTCACCATCTCCATGTGTTCCAAGTCCAGTATTTGAAATAGATGCAATCGCACCACCGCCAATTTTACTTGTAAGCCACCATGACCAACAGTTCGGCGACCATTCATTCCACCAAAATTTTCCTGCATTACCAGGTTTTGCGCTAAAATAATGTAGTCCATCTTCCTTGATCCCTTTGATAATGTTCATCATTGAAACATCAAACTGTCCATTATGACAACCACCAACAACAGTAATCGGTAATTTACCTTTATTACGTAGAAACATCATATCTTTTACTTTATAGCCAGTAGTCCATTCAGTACCTTCTGGAGGGAAATGTGTTGTCCAGGTCATAGGATTTCCATGACCACAGAAATATGCAAATCCAGCGCCCTGATTCATAGCCTTGTTAACCGTTCTTCGATTGATATCTTGTTCAGAAGAATAAACTTTAACAGGAGTAAAATCAGGCATCAACTCAATTGCCTTCTCAGATATCAACTCCCCCTCGTTAAAATGATTGGTGTCATTATATGAATCTCCAGCAACTAAAACAAGATTTTTAAACCAATTTTCATCGCATCTGTCTTTTTCATAATCAATGATCTTTCTAACCATGACTCTTACTTCTCGAATGTTCCTACAAGGAAGTCTTCCAAGGTAAACATCAGGATAAACATCCATTTCTTCCTTATATGTCTCATTCCATTCTGCAAAAATATTGTTATGATTAGAATCCCAGCTTGAAAAGCCCCCTATGCTATCAAAAATATCGGCATAATATAAATCACTGATAAACGATTGTTCAGGATATTCTTGTTCAATAGGAGGAACAACATGACTGTATCGTACTGGAAGATTCCACATGAAGGTTTGACCACGTATACCTCCCACTAAAAGGACATGAGTGATACCCCAATTCTCAATTGCTTCTTTAATATAATATTTGATTTTTTCTGCGTGATCCCGTCCTAGCCAATACATTTTTTCATATACTTCTTCAAGACTTACTAATCTTGTTTTTACATCATTATTGTTTTTATGATCAACAAGTCTATCCAAAGCTTTGGTAAATTGTGAAGGCGCTATAATCAGAAGATCATATATGTCATTTTCACCTAGTATGGGTTCAGCTGGCTCTTGATAAAAAATTTCGACTTCGATATTTTGAATAAATTGTAATTGATGTTCGGAAGGGAAATAACGTACTGGATATACTCTTAATACAAAAAAACTAACATGCTCGCCAAATGAAAGTCCTCCCCCTGTATGATTAGATATCCAATCAAATGGAAATGGGTCTGAACCTTCATCAGATAATGTTTCTATTCCATCTTTTAACAATGAACCCTTGATAAGATCATATTTTAACGGTAAACCATGAACAAGCCGTCCGGGAATGTCGATAATTTCAGGCGTAGAAGAATTATACTCAATATCAATTATCTCTGTTCCAAATTCAAATGACAACTCAGTAATATTTACTGGTAACACAGGTTTGCCAGGAATTATCATATTCAGATCTGTTTCATTGACATAAACCCATATGTCTTCATCGTTAACAATAATTATGGGATCTGAAAAGTTAAATTGTAATATTATCGATTTTGTTTCTGAAAAAGAAACTGGTTTGATATACTGGTTAAAAGTGTTACTGCCAACAACTGAAAAACAATTCAAAATAATAATTGTAAATGCAATACTAAACATTAAGACTTTTTTTATAAGGTTGATTTTCATGATTTTCAGAATAAATTATAAGTATTAATATATTTAAATTCTTTTGTCATCATTTAGATGAAAAAATATAAATAGATATTAACACAAACCAAGTTCTTTAATAAATATTTCTTTCATTTTAAATTTTTGAATTTTACCATTTGCAGTCATGGGAAAATCATCCACAAATTTAATGTACTTAGGTATTTTCTGATGTGAAATTTTTCCTATGCAAAAATTTCTAATGCCATCTTCAACTAAATTTGATCCAGGTCTGAGTTTAATCCAAGCTGCTACCTCTTCACCATATTTTTCATCAGGAATTCCAAATACATAGGCATCAACTATGTCAGGGTAAGTGTATAATCTTTATCCAAAAATAGAGATAAAGTTTTATTACTCTCAGCCGTTACTGGATATAATGAGGGATATTATCGAGGATGAACTTTTCTCCTCTTCTGTTATAAAAGATCTTCATGCACTAGACTTTGACTTTGTCCCAGAGGAACTTCCGCATAGAACAGAGCAACTTCGAAAGCTTGCTCAGATGTTCAAGCCACTGCTTAGTGATGTTTCACAAAACGCTGTCGTTAGAGGACCTGTTGGTACGGGAAAAACTGTTGTTACAAAAAAATTCTGCAACTCTCTTGTAAGGATTGCGCGAAAACAAGCAAAGATTATTGAATATGTTCATATCAATTGTCGGAAACGATCAACTGATTCGATGGTTCTTATCGGTGTTTTAAATCATTTTGACAAGCGATTTCCAGATCGAGGTTTTTCTGTTCAAGAGATGTTACAGATTCTTCACAAACAACTAAAACGAAGAGAGGCACAGCTGTTACTTGTTCTTGATGAAGCTGATGCATTGTTGAAAAAAAGCGGATCTGATCTTCTCTATAATCTCACACGATTTACCGATGAAACAATGAAGGCAGACAACCCCGTCTCAATTATTATGATTTCACAAAAAGATGTACTGTCAGATCTGGACTCATCAGCTCTTAGCACCTTTAAAAGAAGCAACACTATAATTTTAGATAAATATGCCCGTGATGAAATATATGATATCTTAGATCAGCGGGTAGAACTTGCGTTTCACTTGAGTACGGTTTCACAAGATAGCATTGATCTTATCGCTGATATTGCATGTGAATGGGGAGATGCACGATTTGCTATAGAACTTCTTTGGAAGGCGGGTATGTATGCTGATGAAAAACATGTTCAACTGGTGGTACCTGAACATGTACGAGCAGCAAAAGCAGAAACATATTCAGTTGTAACAGAGACAAAGTTGAAGAATCTTGAGAGGCATCATCTTCTTACACTGCTTTCGATTGCTAAAAGATTACAGAAAGACGGCAGTGCCTACGCAATCACAAGTGAGGTTGAAAAAACATATGCAATTACTTGTGAAGAATATAGTGAGAAGCCTCGTGCACATACAATGTTTTGGAATTATTTAAAAGAAATTGAAAATGCAGGATTTATCAGTATTAAACTCTCTGGAAAAGGTCATCTTGGTACCACTCAGCTGATTTCTCTTCCAGATATTCCTGCTGAAGTATTGAGAGATAAACTTGAAGGGTTTTTAAGATAGATTGAATCTACAGTCCTGTTTTAATGGACAGTTGTTACAGGAAGGTTTTGTCTTACAGTAATTTTTCGCCAGTTCAACAATTAATGCATGCAGCTCCTTATACGCAGATACTGTATTTTTGTCTGTAAGATTTTTTGAAAGTTCAGATTCGAAGTACTGCTGGATTTCATCATAGGATTCATCATTTATTTTGATAGGTATTCGTTTGCAGATACGTTTTGTATATGCATCGACAACAAATATGGGTAGATTTCCTGCATATAAAATCATTGAATCTGCTGTCTCTGGGCCGATACCGTTTAGTGATAATAATTCATCTCTTATCTCTTGTAGATCTCTTTTAAAAAAATTATCTAAACTGTTATCATACTTTTCATAAACATGATCTGCTAAAACCTTAAGGCGTGTAGATTTTTGATTGAAAAAACCAGACGGCTGAATCATCAACTTTAGTTTCTCTACAGGCATCTCAACGATTGTTTTTACCGTTAAGGATTTGTTTTTTTTAAGATTAAAAAGAGCTTTTTCCACGTTAGGCCATGCTGTGTTTTGTGTAAGAATTGCTCCAATCATAATTTCAAATCGTGGGTCACTGCCGTTTATTTTGTGATACTCTAGGTCATATGGCCACCACTTTTGATCTCCAAAATGGTTAAGAAGAATAGTGTAGAGTTTTTGTGGATCAACAGACATAGAATTCAGATCCATCACATTGCTTTTTCTACAATTTTTAATATATCTTCAGTTTTACTTTCAGTACTCTTTTCTAACTCACTTAGTTCCTTTGATATTTTTCCTACAAACGCTTCATCTTTAATTGATCCTAGGTTGATTCTAACATTAAGAATTGCTGATTCTACCCCTGCCTTTGCCATGAGTGCTGAAACCGCAGCATCAGTAATTGAGTTCTGATTGCCTTTTTCAGCAAGAACTTTTGCAATATCCAAAATCTTTGTGCAGGTTTGAGCAGTCTTTAGTGGAACTTGTGCTGCTGTCTTGTATCCCTCTTGAATTGCGTTTGATCTTTTCTTCTTCTGTTCATCTGTTTCTTTTGGCATTCTAAATGCCTTAATTACGTCGTTAAAAGCTTCTGTATCTTCATCGATTAAAATTGTTAGTTCTTTTCTTAGTTTTTCACTTTTCGCAAGCACTTCTTTGATTTCTTCTTCTGCATCTTTGTATTTTTCTTTTCCAATAGTTAGATTACATACCATTGAAGAAAGTGCCGTACCAAGTGCTCCAGACAGAGCGGCTACACTTCCGCCTCCTGGTGCTGGACTGCTTGAAGCTGTTTCAGAAAGAAAACCCTTAATCGAGAGTGATGCGAGAGGTCCTGTTTCTTCAACCATATAATCAATAACTTTGTCTTCTGGGTTAAACGGATAAAGCTGCGAAAGCCCAAGACGTTCTATTGCTATAGCAACGAGCTCTTCTTCATCAGTAGAGGCTGATTTTCCTTCTTTTTTTAGATAGAATCTTCCAGCGAGAACCAATGCTTCTTTTGGAACCAGACCAACGATTTCACTGCCTGTAACTTTTGCACCAAGTTTTTCTGCTTCTTCACTTGAAGCTTCATAGGCATCATGAAGGGAGACCTTATGGTAATTAAGTAGATTCATGGAGACTTGTGCGATGTTTTCATCATACATCATTCCACCAGCTTGTACTCCTTTAAATCTGCCTGGGATTCTTTCAGGTTTGCCGTCAGATCCAATTATTTTTTCACCGTTCTTATCTTTTTTTAGTACACCGCTTGTTCTAATTTTCCCAGCTATTTTTCCTGCTATCGATTTATCATTTGTATCTAGGTTGATGTTATAGGCAATAAGTATTTCTCTTGCACCTGTTGCAGTCGCACCACTTTTTGGTACAAACACTGCTTTACCATACTCAGGGGCAAATGCTGGGTCTTTGAATTTTTCTTCAAGTGCTTCGTATTCACCTTTTCTGATATCTGGTAGTCTCACGCGTTCAGGTTTTGTTGCAGAGTTTGCATAGAGAAATACTGGTACTCCAAGTTCTTCTGCCATACGCTCTCCAAACTTCTTTGAAAGTTTGATACAGTCATCTTGAGTTACTCCTTTTATTGGGATGAAAGGCATGACATCAAGAGCACCCATTCTTGCATGTTCTCCTTTATGTTTTGTCATATCTATGAGAGCGATACCAATTTTTGCTGCCTGAAACGCTGCTTCAAGAACCGGCTCAGGTTCACCAACAAATGTGTAGACGGTCCGGTTGAAATCTGCACCAGGATCGACATTGAGAAGTTTTACTCCTTCAACTGCTTTTATCGCTGCAGATATCGCATCAATAACAGATTTATCTCTTCCTTCGCTGAAATTTGGGACGCATTCGACTATTTTTTCCATAATATGCACCGTAAACCCTTAATCCAGGTTCTTCTTTTAACTATTTGGGAACCCGATATGAAAACAGTTGATATTCTCATAAAAAACGCATCTGAACTTGTCACACTTAAAGGACCTAATGCTCCAAGAACAAAACAACAAATGAGTGATTTATCAATCATTAACAATGGTTCGATTGCGATACATGATGGTAAAATTGTTGAGATTGGTAAGAATTTAAATTATTCGGCTGAAAAAACTATTGATGCCCATGGAAAAACAGTGATGCCAGGTTTTGTTGATTCTCATACTCATTTAGTATTTGCAGGATCTCGTGAGTTTGAGCTTGATATGAAACTGAAAGGTTTTTCGTATATGGATATCTTGAAGAAAGGCGGTGGGATTTTTTATACCGTTAATGAGACAAGAAAAGCATCAGATGATCAGTTAATTAAGGAGAGTAAAAACCGTCTTGACACTATGCTTTTACATGGTACGACAACATGTGAGGCAAAAAGCGGGTATGGGCTTGATACAAAAACAGAACTTAAGATACTAAAAGTACAGAAACAACTGCAGAAACTGCATCCTATAGATATTGTCTCAACGTTTCTTGGTGCACATGCTATCCCAAAAGAGTTGGGTTCTGACGAATATGTTGATCAGATTATTGATGAGATGATTCCAAAAACAAAAGGATTAGCACGGTTTTGTGATGTGTTTTGTGAAAAAGGAGTGTTTACCGTTGATCAATCACGACGGATTTTAGAAGCTGGAAAAGAATATGGTCTTACACCAAAAATTCATGCTGATGAAATCGTTGACACTGGTGGTGCAGGTCTTGCTGCAAAGGTTGGTGCTGTTTCTGCAGATCATCTTCTGATGTCATCTGATACAGGTTTGAAAGCGATGGCCAAATCTGGTGTGATTGGTGTTCTTCTTCCCGGTACTCCGTTTTCTCTAATGATGAAAGATTATTCAAATGCAAGAAAAATGATTAAGCTTGGTGTTTCGGTTGCTCTGGCGACTGATCTTAACCCTAATTGTTATACTGAAAACATGCAGTTTATGGTTCAACTTGCTTGTCTGAATATGAAGATGACGCCTGCTGAAGCTGTTACTGCTGCAACGTTTAACAGTGCCTGTGCTATAGGTTTAAATGATAGAATCGGCAGTCTTGAACCTGGAAAACAAGCAGATATAATGATTCTAAATTGCCCTAGTCATATGTTTATTCCATATCATTTTGGTGTAAATCTTGTGGATACTGTGATAAAAAACGGAAGCCTTATCTAAATTGGATATTTTGTTATTATTTCGAATGCTCTTTTAACTGACAGATTTTCTGATATGCCTCAGCGCTATATTTTTTGTATTTTGGATATTTTTTTATAAAACCTTCAAGTATTTCGTCGACATTTTTCTTCTTATTTCTCTTGAAAAAAGGTTTCAGGGCATCTTCTATTGTTTTTTCTATTGCTTCTTCTTTATGTGTCTGCATGATTTGACAAGCAATATGATATATCTCATCTCTATGGTTGCGGTATGTGGGATATACTTCAATGAATTCTTCAACAAGTAGTTTTACGTTTTTTTTCTTTCTTTTGATGATAAAGTCATCGAGTCTGATAGTTAATATCCGGTCAAAATTGGTTCTACGATAATGATCATGTATTTCTTCTCCGACGAATAGTATTTCAACAACAGATATAATCAGCAGAATTGTTGTTAGCTCAACGACCATTATATTAGGTACGTCTATAGTAAGTGCATGTACAAGGAGTACACCTTCAACGATGAGTATGAGAAAAGGAGGTATAAATGATAGTTTTTCAAATCTTGGCGATTCTTTGTACTCTCTAATAAAATTTCTAAGTCTCCCCGATCGTGGCATAACAAGATGAGAATAAGATTTTTTAGATTTAACTGTTGTGTTTTTTTCTTTGTTGCTCTGTTTCCTGTTTTTTATTGATATTTTGTTAATAAGATCAGATATTAAGAAAAACAGATATATACTATATGTACCATAAATATATGGAAAGTGGAACTGTGAACACTAATGCATTCAAAAATACTCGTTAGTTTACTTCTTGTAAACTTCGTACTGTTAACACTTATCCCTCTGCCATTGCTTGCAGAGAATGTGCTATGGTGGGATGATGAGCGGTCTTATCGACAAGAGATAATTATTCCATTTGATACAAGTACCGATCTTGCAAAATACCAACCAATAGACATACAGATAGAGTTTGAAAATCCTTGTTGGGCAAAAAATGAACAAGAGCATTCCATTCGTGTTATCTTCCAATACGGTGATATCTTATTAGAATTAGATTCACAGATCTATAAATTAGAATATTCTGATGAAACACATATAAAATCTTGCGGTCTTGTCTTCCTCATTCCAGAAGAGGCAAATGGAAAAGAACAATACTACATCTACTATGATGATTCTGAAAAAAACCCTCCTAACTATATTGATCATGTCAGCGTTGAAGAATCATACTATCGCCACGAACCCATCTCCGGCTACCCATTGACATCACAGTATTACAAAATAACGCAGGATGAATACGTCATCTATGCTGTCTCACAAGAAGGAGAGTTGATGGGATATCATACATCCCAGCATGTTACAAAAATGAAAGATAAAACAACTGAAGTTAGGCCAAAAAACGGGGAATTGTTTGCCGCATTTCATTTTGAATACTTCTATGATCAAGGATTATTTGATTATTCTGCAACAAGTCAGGCTCTTGTATCAAAAGAGGTTCTTGTTGATGGGAATCTTATGGTCGAGTTTGGTATCGTATCAACGTCAAAAAGAGATGACGTTCAAACAACTGCCGTCTACAAATATTACTACTGCCCATCTGAAAACACAAGAATACATACGCATGTAAAACATGAGGCGTTAAAAGAATTATATGTCGATGAATGTATTAACACCGATGGAACGTATGCAGTTCTTCAATGCGGAGGAATCTCAAGCTCATCAATTAAAGATTTCAACTTCGGTGAAATACCCCCGTATCTACATGTCTATACCGAACACGATATAATCGAAGAATATCCTTTAGATCCAGATCCAGAATACATCCCAGAAGATCCAGATATACGGGTTTTGAGCACCGAAGATGATGTTGATGCGGGTGTAAAAACATGGGCATCCTTTGATTATGGAGAAACAGGGATTTCTCATGCTGTTATTTTTAGTTCAAACAATGTAGT
>JAIWHQ010000046.1:0-9438 GCA_048629575.1 Thermoplasmatota archaeon
AAGAGGTAAAGGATGAGGTTAAGAAGAAGATAACTAGGATTAAAGCCTAATTCAATATTTTTTACTAGTAAATTGCAGTTCCCTTCCAGAAGGGGAAAACCTCATCTAGAAAACAAAAATTTTTTATCGGTAAAACTTAGTTCAAATCTCGTCCCCTAACTATGTTGAGGCTTTGATGAATTTAAACGGTACTAACCTATACTTTTTTATCAAATCTCTTCGGCGGCTTACTATCTCATTTGAACAACTAACCCTATTACTTATCTCTCTAAAATCCTACTTTTTCTTTTTTGATTTAACGATATCTCCTACTGCTTTTCCACCCTGCAGATATGCTTCAGAAATATCTTTACTTCTCGCTATCGCCGTTTCCATCTCTCTACTTTGAATCTTACCATTTTTTCGTGTATGTTCCCCTTTAAAATACTTCCTCAAAGCTTTAAAACACATACAATCAAAAAAACCAATAGAAATCATCAATACTTATAACTTCCCTCTGTAGGCATATAATCATTTTTTATAAAAAAAAATTCGTACTATCAAAAGAAAAAAACTACCACACTTTATCAACATCAATATCAACAGATTCTTTCTTCTTTTTCTTTGTCTTTTTCTCCCCATCGATCTTATCAAGCAGTCCACGAAACTCACTAGTTCTCTCATCTATTCTCCGTCCACAGCTTGCAACAGCAAGTTCACCTCTTGTTTTTTCAATGAGACCGCGTACCATATCCTGTTTTCTTTTTATTGGAACGAGTGCAGAAGGGTAATCAAAACTCATGATAGCACCATAAATATCATCCATATATTTGAGATACTCATTTGCTTTTTCTGGCTCCCCTTCCAGTATAAAATCAAGTGCACCTCTACGAAGCTCTCCGACAACATCACAAAGACCAAGTAAATAGGAACTATACGTGGTCTGTATCGAATCTGGATCTGGTAAATCCTCACCATCCATTATGTTATATAGACAGTGAGCCTCAACAAATTCTTGGGCAGCATTTTCAACAAAACCAGCGTGAAATAAATCAGGATGAGGCCTGGTTAAATCATACAGATTCGCAAGCTTTGCAGAAGACTGTTTAATGAAGTTTTCTGCTTCTTTGATTTTATCATTATGAAGACATTGAATTGCCTTTCTACATCGAATAATAATATCTCTTGAAGACTTTAATGCCTGCTCTCTGATTTGATCCTTTTCATTGATGTGCTTATCAATCTTTTCAATGATGCCGTTTAAATTATTCATTGTCATACGAAAAACAATCCTGGTAATTATATTTTTCCTATAAATAGACATTGAACGGGACAAAAAATGAGAAAAAATTGCATAAAACGAGCTAATTATTGACGATTATTTACAGTAAATCAAACAATTTTCTTAAATAATCAATTTTTCGTCACAATGTATTTACATCAAATGTTTATTGACACAGAAATCAGGTTCCTTACCATCTAGCACTTTTAGAATCTGCTCTGCACACACAGTACCTGCCCTAATCTGCCCTTCTTTTGTATTTGCACCGATATGCGGCGTTAACATTATATTATCAAGTTGTAGTAAAGGACTATCCTTTGGTGGTTCTTGTTCATATACATCAAGTCCTGCGCCTGCAATCTTCCCGTTTTTCAATGCAGTATAAAGTGCTTTTTCATCCACGGTTCCCCCTCGAGCGCAATTGATAATACAAGCAGTGGGCTTCATTTTTGATATCATTTGCTTATTCACAATATGATGTGTCTTTGGTATATGTGGAAGATGAAGCGAGATAAAATCTGCCTTTCCCATCAATTCCGCAAGCTCATCTATCTTTTCAATTTCGTCTTTTTTCAGATCCTCTTTTGAAATGAATGGATCATAACCAATGACATTCATGCCAAATGCTTGGGCAAATTTACCTGTTAATCTTCCAATATTGCCACAACCAACAAGACCAAGTGTTTTGCCACCAAGCTCGTTGCCTTTGAGTTGTTTCTTTATCCATTCTCCTTTTTTCATTGTCATATCTGCTTTTGAAAGATGTCGCGACAATGCCAGCATGTGACCAATTGCTAATTCTGCCACACTTGCTGTAGATCCAGTAGGAGCATTTACTACAGGAATACCAAGTTTTGCCGCGGTTTCAATATCGACGTTATCAACACCAATTCCTGCCCTGCCGATAACTTTTAAACTTCCACTAGCACCAGCCTCTACTACCTCTTTGACTGCTTTTGTTCTCCCCCTTACCATTAACGCATCGTAGGCCGATATTTCTTTAAGTAGCGTCTCACCGTCCATCTCATCAAATGTTACATCATGACCTGCGTCCTTCAAAAGCTCTATTGCCTCATTTGCCATTTTATCAGTAATAAGTATTTTCATAGATAGACCTCAATGTGGGTATATAAAACCATATAAAAACGTTTACGCCACTCTAAAATAGAGTTATCGAAAATCTACACCAGGGTATTCAGATTTATCCCCAAGCTCTTCCTCAATTCTTATAAGTTGGTTATATTTGGCATTTCTATCGCTTCTCGCAGGAGCACCTGTTTTAATCTGTCCAGCACTTGTTCCAACGACAAGATCAGCAATGAAACTATCTTCTGTCTCTCCGCTTCGATGACTCACTACTGCAGTCCAGCCTTCATCTTGTGCCATTTTTATTGCATTAAGAGTCTCAGTTACCGAACCAATCTGATTCAGTTTAATAAGTACAGAGTTTGCAGCAGCAAGCTCAATTCCCTTCTGAATTCTTTTTGTATTAGTGACAAACAAATCATCACCAACAATCTGAATCTTATTTCCAAGTTTTTTAACCATCTCAATCCAAGAATCCCAATCATCTTCAGCAAGACCATCTTCAATACTAACTATTGGATATCTCTTACAAAGATCCACATAGAAATCAACCATCTCTCCTCCAGAAAATGATTTTTTTCCAATCTTATATGTTCCATCATAAAAAAACTCACTTGAAGCAGGATCTAACGCAATGTTCATCTTGCCTTCATACCCAGCATTTTTAACCGCAGTAAGCATCAATTCTAATCGTTCATTGACATCAGTAATTTGTGCAGGGGCAAAACCGCCTTCATCTCCAATAAGTGTTCCTCCAGCACCAAACTTTTTCTTAAGAAGTTTTGCAAGATGATGATATGATTCAGAAATCATTTGAATGCCCTCAGTAAAGCTTTTTGCACCTGTCGGCATCAACATATGTTCCTGGATGGAGTTTTCTTGTCCTGCATGTTTACCACCGTTGATGACGTTACACATGGGAACAGGTAGTTTATGCGGGATCACGCCAAAAAGCTCACCGATATATAAATAGAGAGGAATATTTTTTGTAGCAGCTCCAGCTTTTGTAACAGCCATAGAGACAGGAAGAATTGCATTTGCACCAAATTTATCTTTATTTTCTGTACCATCTAACTTAAGCATAACATTGTCAATTGCTTCTTGCTGCCGGCAGTCAATTCCAACAATTTTAGGAGCGATCTTTTTATTTACATTCTCCACAGCTTTTAACGTTCCCTTCCCGAAATATCTTTTTTCATCGCCATCCCTTAACTCTAACGCTTCATGTTGACCAGCGCTCGCTCCACTAGGCGTCATCGCCCTAAAAACTCCATGTTCAGTTACAACATCTACCTCCACAGTTGGGTTTCCTCTTGAATCTAGAACCTCTCGTGCTTTTATCTTGATGATTTCAGACATATAACACTCTCCACAAAACAGACATGATTTCATATCATAAAATTGTTTTTACTCATAGCTGCAATACCTATTCAACGTTTGACTCCAGTTGATATGACACAATCAATTACCTCATGCTTCATCGATTCTTTCATAGGCAAGGACAAGACGACGGCAACTAAAACGAGAAGAAGCAATTCGTCTTGCTAAATACAATTGGAAATGACACTCTTTTGCAATATGATTTACCTCATCCATTGAAGTTGCATGAATAGGAAGATCTCTATAAAAAAAAGGTTGAATAACATGATGATACCAAAAGTTAAAAATATTTTTTTTATTCCGAATCTCTACGATAAGAAACTTGTCGGTAACTCGCATTAGTTCTTCAATTGCACACTTGAAGTCCTCACTATGAATATGATGCAACACATCAATACATATTGTTACATCAAAAGTTTTGTCATCAAAAGGAATGTTCAATAAATCTGCTTGGATAAATGATATTTTTTGGTTTTGCTTTACTTTTTCTTGAGCGGCATCAACAATTTCTTTTAAAAAATCAACACCAACAATTTGTTTAAATTGTGGAAACTTTTTTCCTAATTCAAGGGTGAAATTTCCTGTTCCGCATCCCACATCCATAAGTTTTATTAATTTAGAATGATGTTTCGTGATACCTTCTAAAATAGAAAGGCATAAATCAAATATCTTCTGCTGTTTGAGACTACTTTTTGCGGTTTTAAAATATCTGTTTTTAGTACGGGGCTCATCTTTAAAATATGTTTTAACTGAGTAATAATGTAAATTTTTATCAGTATCCAGTGAAGAAGTTTGAAAATCTTTCACAGCACCACATATCATTATCATTCTTTATATTTTACATCTCTTCTCAACAACTATTGAACGAAAGCAGACACCCCTACAGAAACACTTAAGAAGATACAATAGTTGTTTTTCCGTGGAGGTAAAATTATATGATAGATATGAACATTATGAGTATAGTAATAATAATTGTAATATTTTTGTTGATGCTGCTATCTTCATCAATAAAAATAATGGCAGAATATCAAAGAATCGTTATATTTCGATTAGGAAGATTACTTGGAATAAAAGGCCCAGGTCTTGTCTTTATAGTACCAATAATTGATAAAATAATAAAACTTGATTTGAGAACAAGAGTAATAGATGTACCAAAACAAAGAGTAATCACCAAAGACAACGTAACAGTTGATGTTGACGCAGTTGTCTACTATAGAATAACAGACCCCGAAAAAGCAGTTGTTGAAGTACAACGATATGAAGTTGCGACAAGCCTACTAGCCCAGACAACACTTAGAGATATCTTAGGAACACAAAGCCTCGACGATCTCTTATCCAAAAGAGAGCAACTCAATAAGAGCCTACAAACAATCATAGATCAAGGAACAGACCCATGGGGTATCAAAGTATCTGCAGTAACAATTAGAGATGTGGCCCTTCCTGACGAAATGATGAGAGCCATTGCAAAACAAGCTGAAGCAGAACGAGAGAAACGAGCTAGAATAATTATTGCAGATGGAGAATTTCAGGCATCAAAGAAAATGACAGATGCTGCGAAACTCTATGAAAAAACACCAACTGCATTACGACTCCGTGAGCTGCAGACACTAACAGAAATTGCAAGAGAGAAAAACCTCATCATCGTTCCAGCTGGAGAAATGGGGACCGTGGCAGGTATCGCAAAAGCAGTAAACAAAAAAGTAGAGAAATGATGTTAAAACCATCTCTCATTTTTTTATTTTTTCTTCTTTTATTATCAGCTAGCATATCTGCTCAAAACACATCAGTACTTCTTGTCGAAATAACAGATACCATTGATCAATCCACCGTTGAAACACTTTCAGAAAGCATGAGAGAAGCAGAAAGACGAAACGTACAAGCAATCATCCTCCTTCTTGACACTCCTGGAGGCGGACTCGCACAGACATTTGAAATCGCAGACATGATCCATGACAGTAAAATCCCTGTTGTTGGATATGTGTATCCAAGTGGGTCACCAGCATGGTCAGCAGGCACATTTATTTTGATGAGCACACACATCGCAGCAATGGCAGATCACACCATTATCGGCTCTTGTCAGCCAGTACAGGTAGGAATAGATGGAACAAAACTAATTAATGATTCAAAAACAATCAATGCTCTTGTCGAATGGATTTCCGAAAGAGCAAACATGTACGGACGAAACAAGACACTTGCAAAAGAATTCATCACCAAAAATCGTAATGTGAATGCAACAGAAGCAAAAAATCTAGGAGCAGTCGAATTTGTTTCCGCATCAATTGATCAACTCCTCATAGATCTTGATGGCACAAACATTACCACATCCTCTGGGAATATAACGCTACAGACAAAAAACGCAGAACAGATACGTTATTTTCCCTCTTTTAAAATACAGATTCTCAAAATAATCTCAAATCCAATACTAACCTCACTTCTCTTAATGCTTGGAATTTTTGCGTTAATCTTCGGCATCTCATCACCAGGATACGGAGCAGAAGTATTTGGCGTGATCGCTATCCTACTCGCGCTCATAGGTTCAGGATTTGCGCTCTCAACGTTAAGCATAATCTTTATAATAATCGGATGCCTACTGCTTATCATAGAAATATTTGTCACACCTGGCTTTGGCATCATAGGCATAGGTGGAATGATCTGTTTGATAATCGGATCGATATTTCTCATACCCAGCTACCCGACAAGGGAATGGCTGATATCAAGTGATTATATGATAGACGCATTAGTGGTTTCATTAGTAGTTATCGCACTATTCGCAATATTTTTTGCATTTCTCTTGTATAAGATACTGCAGATTAGACAAAAGAAGACGGTAATTGGTACATTTATTGGAGAAAAAGCAAAAACAATTGATAGGATAACACCTGATAGCCTAGGATATGTCCGGTTTAAAGGTGAATACTGGCAGGCACGATCAGACAATATAATTGAACCGAATACAAAAGTAATTATCGTCGGTAAAGATGAGACAATCCTTATTGTAAAAACAAAAAATATGGTGAGCAAACATTAATCAACCACTTCTTTCTTTGGGGTCTGATTTTGATGAATAACGGTATACAATGTCAGTTTCTCGGCGGATGCAGCGAAGTAGGTAGCCTTGCAATGGTGCTAGAAGTTGACGGACTTCGTCTTCTTTTTGAATATGGTATGACTCCAAGTAAACCACCCACATATCCTCTTCCACCACCTCCAGTTGATTTGACCCTTCTTACCCATTCACATCTTGATCATTCAGGAATGATCCCTTGGCTATGCGCTCATTCTGACCATAGGATTCTTACGACAAAATTAACAAGCGAAGTAAGCGGCTTGTTGCACAAAGATTCCATAAAAATCGCAAAATCGGAAGGATATGCCGCCCCTTATACTAATAACGATATACGAGAGGCAGATCATAGCTATATCCCTGTAGAGTTGTCACAAAAAAGAAATATTGGAGATGACTGTGAGATTAGGTTTCACTCAGCAGGACATATCCCTGGATCACTCATGTTTGAACTTGTTGGAGAAAAAAAGATTTTGTTTACTGGCGATATCAACGTCATTGATACAAAACTTATGAAAGCTGGGAAACCTGTTTCATGTGATATTTTATTTTTAGAAACTACCTATGCAGGGCGAGAACATCCTAATAGAGGAGAATTGGAAAAACAGTTTTTAGATAAAATTGATGATGTTGTACGAAGAGGCGGTGTCGCAATAATACCTGCTTTTGCGGTTTCAAGATCCCAGGAGCTTGCCATTGTTTTGAAAAACGCAGGATATAATGTGTGGTTTGATGGGATGGGGAGAAAGGTTTCTAAGATTTTTTTGAAATATCCAAAGCATCTACGCTCTGTAGATGATCTTAAAAAGGCGCTTAATAAGATAAATTTTGTTCACTCAGATCAAGGAAGAAAACTTGCGTTAAACTCTGAAGTCATCATAACATCAAGTGGCATGATGGACGGTGGACCTGTACTTCACTACATGAACTCGTTAAAAAATGATCCGAAAAGTGCTGTTCTTCTCACAGGGTATCAAGTGGAGGGGACAAACAGCAGGCTTCTGATCGAGAAAGGCAAACTTGATTTCTATGGTGTTAAAGAAAATGTAGCATGCGAAGTTGAGTACTTTGATTTCTCTGCACATGCAGGACATAGTGAACTTATACAATTTGCAAAAGACTGCAAACCTGAAAAAATCGTGCTTTTCCATGGCGATAACAGAGAAACGCTTGTGGAACCTTTAAAAGATGTTGCAGAGATACATCTGCCAGAGACAAAAGAGATATTGAATTTATAACGTATCATTTGTTATACCTTTTATTTAACAATTTAAGTTAATGACAGAATATTAACCAATTGCATAAAATTAGGAGAAATTTCAATGGATGAAATGACTCAAAGGCAAAAATATGATTTGAAACGAAAAATTGAGGAGCTTAAGTCATGTAAAGGAAAACATACCGAGCTTATTTCGCTGTATGTTCCTGCATCTAAAAAAATCTTTGACGTCGTTTCTTATCTTAAAAACGAGTTGTCGCAGTCTCAAAATATTAAATCAAAGACGACAAAGAAAAACGTGCTTTCTGCAATAGAGTCTATTTTGAGCCGGTTGAAGCAATTTAAAAATCCTCCCGAAAACGGCGTTATTTTTTTTGTTGGTCATAAAAGTGTTGGTGCTGATCAGACAGAAATGGTGGCATTTATCGTTGAGCCGCCTCTTCCAATTACAACGTTTCTGTATCGTTGTGATTCATTATTTTATGTTGAGCCACTTCAACAGATGTTTACCGAAAAAGAAATCTACGGGCTCTTTCTGATTGATCGCAGGGAATGTACTATTGGTATACTTCGAGGAAGCAGAGTGGAGTTGCTGAAGTATATGACCTCGCAAGTTCCGGGTAAGCATGGACGAGGGGGGCAATCTCAGAGAAGATTTGAGCGTCTTACAGAAATTGCTGCTCATGAATGGTTTGTGAAATGTGGAGAAAAAGCAAGTGACATATTTTTAGGAGAGGATAAATTAAAAGGGATTTTGGTTGGTGGATCAGGCCCTACAAAACAGTATTTTGTTGAGGAAAGTTATCTGCATTATGAAATTCAAAATAAAATCATTGATACGTTTGATACGGGATATACTGATGAGTTTGGGTTAAAAGAGCTTGTCGCAGCTGCTTCAGAAACCATGACTGATTTAAAGATTTCTCAGGATAAAAAAGTGATGAAGCGGTTTTTGAAGGAAGTTACTAAGACTGAAAAAAGCCTGGCAGTTTATGGTGAAAAACAGGTGAGAAAGGCACTGGAGATGGGGATTGTTGATACGTTGCTTCTTTCAGAGGATTTAAGGAAATATCGTATTACTCTCTCATGTCAATCATGTGAATACACTGAGGAGAAAACTGTTGATGAAGACATGCTCAATGATTTTTCACCACCAAGTTGCCCGAAGTGTAGTACTTCAACCCCTATGGAGATAAAAGAGAAGGTCGATCTTGTTGACGAACTTTCAGATATGGCTGAAAAAACTGGTGCCAAGGTTGAGCTTATATCTAAAAATAGTGAAGAAGGCGATTCTTTATATAGTGCTTTTAGTGGTCTTGCGGGCATACTTCGCTATGCCGTTGATATATAGTAACTTTTTATAAAAAACGTTTTAATGATAGAGCGAGAGAGAATTTTTAATAAATTGATTTTTTATATAATCGTATA
>JAIWHQ010000047.1:0-9039 GCA_048629575.1 Thermoplasmatota archaeon
TCTTAAGGGGGAGCGATTAGCGTTAAACATTATTGGTCGGATGAGTGGGAGTGCAAATGAAACAAAGAAACTTGTGGATAAATGCAAAGTAATTAATCCGAAGGTAACAATTGCTGCGACAAGAAAAACAACACCTGGATTTCGGAAATACGAAAAAAAAGCAGTTGTTATAGGCGGAGGAGAATCTCATAGATTTGGATTATTTGATGCTGTTATGATCAAAGATAATCATTTAAAACTAATTGGTTCTGTTGAAGAGGCAATAAAAAAAGTAAGAGAAAATGTTTCTGATACAATTATTGAAATTGAAGTAGAAAACATGCATGATGCAGAAACTGCTACAGCATTGCATGTTGATGTTATTATGCTTGACAACTTTAATCCGAAAGAAGGAGAGGCTGTTGCAAAAAAAATTAGGAAGATAAATCCAGACGTTCTTATCGAAATATCAGGAGGCGTTACTGAAGGAAATATAGAAAAATATGCTTCTTTTGCAGATCGCATTTCCGTTGGTTATTTGACGCATTCGATAAAAAATAAAGATTTTTCTTTGGAAATAAAATAGGTTTTTTTAGGAAACGTTTAAGAATAAAAATGTTATTACAATATTGTAAAAAATATAATATTCGTAAAGAGGGATTGTTATTCAGAGGATGGTGACTGATTAATGAGGAAGATAGTTG
Source organism: Thermoplasmatota archaeon (assembly GCA_048629575.1). Taxonomy (GTDB): domain Archaea; phylum Thermoplasmatota; class E2; order DHVEG-1; family DHVEG-1; genus JAUWYM01. The sequence continues at coordinate 684 of JAIWHQ010000047.1, forward strand.
AGGATGTAATTGCAGCTGAAAATAATAAAAAAGAAAATAATGCAAAAAAATCTAAAAAAGATGTTAAGAAAGTAATTGAGAAATCTATTCCAGTTGAACATCAAAAAAACGTTAAAATTGCAGGTGTTAACAATAAAGAATTGGAAGAGGTTCTTGCTGGTCTAACAACAACCATTAAAGTTGTTGGATGTGGCGGTGCCGGAACCAATACTATTGCACGTTGTTTTGCAGAGAGCATAACTGGTGCAGATTTGATATCTATTAATACCGATGCTCAACATCTTTTACTCTCAGAATCACCCCATAAAATCCTGATTGGGAGACATCTCACTCGTGGTCTTGGTGCTGGTTCGCTTCCACAAATCGGAGAAGAAGCTGCAAGAGAAAGTGATCATGACATCCGTGAATCTATTGTCCCTGCAGATATGGTTTTTGTAACATGTGGCCTTGGCGGAGGAACAGGCACTGGTTCTGCTCCGATAGTTGCACAAATTGCAAAAGAAACAGGTGCCTTAACAATTGGTGTCGTAACCTTACCATTTGGTGTCGAAGGCACTGTACGAATGGAGAATGCAGAAACTGGTCTACAACGACTGCGAGATGTCTGTGATACAGTAATTGTTATACCAAATGATAAACTCCTTGACATTGTCCCTAATCTTTCACTTAATGCTGCGTTTAAGGTTGCCGATGAAGTACTGATGCGATCAATCAAAGGGATAACTGAGATGATTACAATGCCAGGTCTTGTTAATTTAGATTTTGCAGATCTTAAAACAGTGATGAAACGAGGTGGTGTCGCTATGATTGGTCTTGGCGAAGCAGAAGGTGAAAATAAGGCAGTAAACGCTGTTTCTGAAGCATTAAACTCTCCATTACTTGAAGTAGATATTTCAGAGGCTACAGGTGCTCTTGTCAACGTAACTGGTGGAGATGATATGACTATTTCTGAGGCTGAAAAGGTTGTACAAGAAATTTATTCAAAGATTGATCCAAACGCACGTATTATCTGGGGAACCACTATTGAACCATCACTTAAGCGAAATATCCGAGCAATGCTTGTAATTACTGGAGTGAAATCAAAACAGATACTTGGTCCCGCGCACAGGTCAATTGAACACAGAGAAATGGGAATCGATATCGTTTCATAAGAAAGAAACTTGAAACATACAACATCTTTCACTTTGAAAAAATATCCGTAATATTCCTTTTTTCTCTCATTTTAATTTTGATTCATAAGAGTTTTGAGATAAAAATTGGTATTGTTGTCTTAAAATCAGGCAAACTCTTTATATAGGACTTATTATTTGACCCTTACTCGTTATAGGTGTCTAGAGTGAAAAAAGAAGGCAGTATACTTGACAGAGCATGGGAATTACAGCATAGAATTAAGGTAAGACAGGAAAGAATAGGGAAAGGAAAATACGGGCGAGTTCTAAAGATGGCTCGGAAACCTACCAATGAAGAATATGAGAAAACAGCAAAGATTACGGCTCTTGGCATCCTTGCAGTTGGAGCATTAGGTTTTGCAATCTATATGATAGTAGATCAAGTAATACCCTGGATACTCTCATCACTTGGTTATTGAATGGTTGGTGTATATCATGCAGAATACTGATTTTGAAGAAGCTTCTGAAGAAAAATCATTAATATTTACTTTAAAAACACAGGTTGGGAAAGAACAAAGTGCTGCTGATCTAATTAATAGCAGAGCAGGAAAATCAAAACTTGATATTCCAGCAATACTTGTCACACCTGAACTTCGTGGATACATTTTTGTTGAAGGCTTTGATGAAGAATTGTTAAAAAATGTGATTAAGACAATGTCATATTCTCGAAACATGCTTGATGGTGATACGCCTATTGATCAGATTGAACATTTTCTCACACCAACTTCCGCGGTTGCAAAGATTACCGAGGGAGATATCGTTGAAATGGTTGCAGGACCATTTAGAGGTGAAAAAGCAAAAATTACCCATATTGATTATTCAAAAGAGGAAATCACTGTTGAACTTTTAGATTCAATGGTTCCTATTCCAATTACTGTTCGCGGAGAACAAGTTCGAGTTATTAAAAGAAAAGAGGAAGATTCCAAAGAAGAAACAAAGGAGTGAAAACGTATGGCAGAAACAATTGAGGCGCTTGTTGAAGGCGGAAAGGCATCTGCAGGTCCACCACTTGGTCCAGCTCTTGGTCCGATGGGTGTTAATATTATGCAGGTTATCAACACTATTAACGATAAAACCAAAGAGTTTAGTGGCATGAAGGTTCCAGTGAAAGTAATTATTGATCCTGCTACAAAAAATTTTGAGATAGAAGTTGGAACACCTCCTGCTGCATCATTAATTATTAACGAGATGGGTGCAGAGAAAGGAGCCAGTTCACCATCGAGACATACTGCAGGAGATATCACCATTGATCAGGCAATTAAAGTTGCAAAGATGAAATTTGATAATCTTTTAGGCAAAGATTTAAAACATAAAACAAAAGAAATTGTTGGGACATGTCGTTCAATGGGTGTTACTATTGAAGGAAAGAAACCCAGTGAGATACAAAAAGCAATTGATGACGGCGAATTTGATGCTAAATTCGTCTAAATCCTCGTTGAAAGAATTGTTTGATTGATTTCATCATACGATCCTGCCGGTATTCAAGCGGCATCGTAATCCCTTCACCCCAAGTTTTTTTCTTATTAATCTCTGAAAGAATACTATCAATATTTATATCAGTATTATCAACAGTTGTATAGGCATATCCAGCATAAATAGGATCATGTGCATCACTTCCACCTGTGCCACCAAGACCATATTCTTTTGCGATTTTTGCTGTTTTTAAGTTTGTTTGTGGAAGACTGCAGCTGTTAAATACTTCAATTGCCGAAATTTTTGTTCGAATGTTTCTGAGTTTTTCTTTTTTTATCCCAGACATGTTTCTAAAAAGATGAGGAACAACTGGCAGGCCTCCTGCATCAATTATTTTTTCTACTGTTTCCTCCACAGAAAGATGTCTTTTGATGTTTTCTGTCACATTGAGCGCCAACATATGCCCATCTTTTGTTGATATCTCAACACCGGGGATAACAATAAACTCTTTTGGTTTAACTTTTAATGCTTTAAGACCACCTTCTACAGTATTATGATCTGTTATTGCCATTCCCTGTAGTCCTTTTTTCTGAAGTATTTTGATGATATCTTTTGGGGATCCTGTTGCATCCTCTGAATATTGGGAATGAATATGTAAATCTAATTTTAACATGGTTTAAACATCCAGTTGCAATTGGTAGTCTACATCTCTATTAGAAATTTACGGTTAATCGACCAATATAATTATTAAAGATATCTATAAATGATTTAGACAGTGAAAACAACAATCCATACAGCAATATTAACAATTATTGCAAAAAGACCCATACGATAGCTATTTGCCCAACTGATTTTAAGTATATATCTTGAAACAAAAACAAAAGAAAGGAAAATAAGGAATAATGCAATAATGAGTCCACCGATCCATGCGCCAAATATCAGTTCAGATAATAAGCCAACCATGCTTATTATTACAACTGCAAAAAGAAAGGTTTTTTTTGAAAAATCAAGTACATCTCTATTCATAATGAGTTTATTTCTATCAAGAAGGTATATCCCTGCATATACGATGAGTATGTCAATAAAGAAATCGATAACAAATACAAAAAGAATCCATAATATAGGAACAGTATTGATATTGCTTGGACCTAAAAATACAGGTTCAGGATCTGGATAAACAGGAATAGGATTTGCAGTAACTGAAAAAACACATACAACGGGTACCAATATGATCAATAAAGCTGAAACAGCCAAAGTAAATCTAACATTAATACCCATATCGTACACATATCTATTTTTAATATATAAAAACATGAGGTAAACTACAAAAAAAGAGGGGGAAAAACTTGGTGAATCAAAAAGAAAACATTATATAATCCAATTTTATTGTCCGGCTTGGGAGAGGCAAAACTTATGCTAAACATAAAAAACAAAAACATAAATAAACAGCAATTTGGTGGTTTAGAACTCGTAGATAGAGAACTCTTTTTTATCTGTGCAAATAGACGAGACACCTAGAAGCTGGTGTCTTAGTTTTTATTAAGAAACTTTTTTAAATTACTAAATGATAACTTTATTACATTAAGTTAGAAATATTTTGAGATGGTGAGAAAGGATGGACCCATTTGGGATGGAAATCAAACAAACGATTAGAGATAAAAGAATCAGTACTGGAATTGAAGGGTTAGATAGTTTATTACTGGGTGGTTTTCCACAAGGAAGCGTCACCCTTGTATCTGGAACTCCGGGTACCGGTAAAACAATTGTTTGTTTTCAATATATTGATGCAGGACTTAAAAAAGGAGAAAAATGTCTGTATTTGACATCCGATGAAAGAGTTAACAATTTAATCTATCAGGCAAAAGAAGTAGGGTTTAATTTTCAATCCTTTATTGATAACGGGCAGTTGAAATTTTTGTATTTAGATCTTGAAAGACGTGATGTTCATAAAGAGATGGATGATGAAATAAGAACAGGTGGATACACACGAGTAGTACTAGACTCACTCACGCCACTCTCAGAGGTTCCGGTTTGGCTTGTTAACAAAGGAAATGAAATAATACCTTCTGATTTACCTTCAGATAGAAGTACCTTTCCAATTAATTCTATCCAAGCGACACGAACACATATCCGTCGTATTATGAGTATTCTTGAAGAGGATGACTGTACCACACTTGTTACCTCTGAAATCCCTGAAGGTTCTCGTTGTTTATCTAGAGATTCAATCTCTGAGTTTTTAGTAGATGGGATTTTGCTTCTTGATTTAGATTCAACAATGGATCGCAGGAAATTAACGATACGGAAAATGCGGGGTACAAAACATACTTTAAAACCTCAAGATATATCAATAAACGAAGGCGGTATCAGACTCATCTAGCATTTTAAAATAACAATACAAAAGATAAAAAATCTCTTTTTATTTATCATGTTGTAATGATTGAAAGAAATATAGCACCGGTTCTTTTTCAGACGTTTTTTGTATCAAGAGAAAGTAGTGTATCTCCAATGATTGTAGATATTATTAAGCTTGGTAAAAAATTTGAAGAATTAAGTCTAAAAGAAGCAGAGTGCAACATAAGCCTTTCCTATGGAAAACGTCTTTTAATCAATGCAAGAGATGTCGATGTTAAACATATGAAACAGCAAGATATTGTAGAAATCGTAGATTATGACCCCGTAAAAAACATTGTTCTTGCCATTGGAAAAAAATATCCATGCACTGAGGCACCGGTTCATTGGATTATTCAAAAAGCAAGACATGATGTACATGCAGTAGTTGAGATAAGAAGTAAAAAATTGTATGAAAACTGTTGTGATCATCTACCAGTGACAGAAAAAACACCTTGTGGAACAATTGATCGAGCGAAGGCTGTGTTAAAAACATTACAAAACGAAAAAAATATATGTATACAAGATGAGGGAATCCTCCTTGCAGGATTACATTTAAAAGAAATAGAAGATTCACTCATAAAAATAATCGGAGGGCTGTAAATGAAAATCGAAGGAAAAGATCGTAGAGCTCTATGGCTAAAAGGAACTGTTGTAAACTTTATTGATCAAAGAAAACTACCATATAAACTTGAGATTTTTACTGCAAAAACAGTTGATGAGGTTGCATTTGCCATAGAAGACATGGTTGTACGTGGTGCACCTGCAATTGGTGCAGCTGCAGTGTATGGAATGGCAATAGGAAAAGATAATGTTAAAAAAACTGCAGAAATTCTTGGTTCAACACGCCCGACTGCATATGATTTGTTTTATGCTATCAGTTATATGAAAGAAAAAATAAACGAAGGTGTCGATGCATTTCAGGCAGCTGAGGAATATGTTGAAGATATTATTAATCGATGTAAAAAAATCGGAGAGCATGGAGATACTTTGATAAAAGATGGAATGAAAATTCTTACACATTGTAATGCAGGTGCTCTTGCAACAGTTGATTATGGAACTGCACTTGCACCATTTCGAGTTGCTCATAAAAAAGGGAAGAAATTTTTTGTATTCGCAGATGAAACTCGCCCTCGTAGCCAGGGCCTACTTACCGCTTGGGAATTACATCAAGAAGGAATAAACCATGCAGTAATTGCAGATAACGCAGCGGGATATTTTATGAGAGAAGGTGAGATTGATATGGTGATTACAGGGGCAGATAGGATAGCAAAAAATGGAGATTTTGCAAATAAAATAGGGACCTATGAAAAGGCAGTGCTTGCAAAAGAAAACAACATTCCATTTTATGTTGCAGCTCCAATTAGTACTTTTGATGATACTATAGAGAATGGCAGTAAAATCATAATTGAAGAGCGGGATAAAATTGAGCTTCTAGAGATTAATGGAAATAAGGTAATGCCTGAGTGGGTAAACGTTCGTAATCCTGCATTTGATGTCACACCTAAAAAGTATGTAACTGGCTATATTACTGAAGATGGCATACTAAATAAACTCTAAAAAAAGAATTTTTTTTTAAAAAAAATAGAAGAAAGAGGGGGTTCATCTCTTAATTGTCCATTACGGAATGAAGCCGCATTATTCACAACATTTTTCATTAAAAATGAACTTACGACGACAATTGTATAAAAATTAATGGTTTCACTCACCCCCTTTTCATCCTTATTAACAATAATGATTCTTCCCCTTCGAGGAAAGAAAATGACTATTTGGAAGTATATTATAAAAAGTAATGCCGGAACAATTATCACAAGAAATCATCAATATGCTGAACAAAAAAGTAAACTGGGATATCTTGTATTTTGTAAACGAGAAAATAACATCTATAGATATCCTCATTAAGAAGTAACTATACCTAGTATTCCATTATATGTAATCTAATCAACCCTCATTACATGGTTGATATGGATTAAATGCTGGATCACCATACAGAATGAATTCATGCAAGGCGACATATTTTTTGTCAAGTACTCTGCTTCGATCATTTCCAAATAAACCGGTTTGTACAGAATCAAAAAATTCCTGATCAATAATGTTACATCCTGTAGAAAGCGTGAGTGGAGGTGTCCAGAGAAATGTTGAATTTGCATCTTTTTCCAGATATATATTTTTTGCGTTTCTTAAAGCAAGACCCGTATCTGTATTGTTTTGTGTTAATTCCAAGATGAAATCCTCTGCGATGACTGCACCGAAGTGAAGATCTGGATATTTATTCCGCAGTTTAAGATCAAGTATGGCTTTTGTAAGACCAAGAATACCGATACCCCATCCTCCAGGGAGCGGTCGAGGCTCTAAATATCCTGGATCAGCAGTAACTCTTGTTGCACCAATAAACACATTAGCACCTGCATGAAGATACGTCTGTGAAAGAACATTTTCCCCTGATAGTCCATCCGTTCTACCAGTTATACAACTTTGTACAAATATAACAGATGGCCCATATTCCATATTCTCTACAGAACGAAGATCAAATGTTCCTTTACTGGAAAGTCCACTTCTTACACTGGGATAAATCCGTGAAATCGCGGTAACAAATGGAAACCCTCGTGAATCTATAAAAACATCTCCATGTTCGTAAAGATTATACGAACCATGTGCAAAAGTAAATATGATGTTACTGTTAAGTTGGTCATCACCACCAGTTACCTTGACATCAGAATTTAAGAAATGGATGAAACTTTTTGGAAATAACAATCTATTGAGAAGTCCTGCGTTTTTTATTTGTTTCAGATCATTACTACTAAATCCTTCTCGTTGAGATTGGAGGAAAAACGTATTTTTAACATCATATGCACCGGTCTGCATGCTTTCCTTAAGTTTCATATTTATAAAGCTGCTTTCTCCAGTGGGAAACTTTGTTGGTTCTCCCCTGCCTTCATAGAGAAAGTGGCTTAACCGAGTTAATATAGGTAGATTCTGGAATTCAAGACCACATCCTGTCTGTACAAGTGCATTATTTTTCCATTCACCTAAATCATCAATTATGTTGTTGTAAAATATTGTTCGTGCTATTAGTGCACTACAGTCCTGTACATCTCGACCAGTGACTCTTGCAACAATGTTTTCCTGAAACGGCCAATACGTGTAGGTATTGTTTTCAGGATCATCTAGTTTAGGATCGATATCTCCATACATAAAGTCACTTGGAAGTGCGAAACCCATCATATATGCTGAAGGATTATCTGGCTTTCCATCTGGATTGTAGTAGAAATACATGGGGACCATGGTTGGGTCAGCAGAGATTGCGATGTACATTGGATTTTCCGCATAATGATCTCGTAATTCCTCAAGATTCCCTTCAGGAATTTCTACAATTTGAGCGAGAA
>JAIWHQ010000048.1:0-9005 GCA_048629575.1 Thermoplasmatota archaeon
TGCCATAACGATGTCGTATTTCTCCAATTATTGGATCAGAAAAACATGCGCAGAGAATGCAGGGTATTGCAATTTGCTGAGGGAAGAAAAGAAGTAAAACAAGAGTTGCAACTCCAAAGTATACATAGCTTGCCGGTCTTTTTTCTTCATATATTCTCAGTCCAAAGAAATTACTACTATTTAATGATCCTTTTATTCGAAGATATTCTAAGATAAAAATAAAAAATACAATACCAACAACAAAATATATCTTTAACATATTAATCAATGATTCATCAGGCAGCAGATAATAGATGAGAAAGGATGCTGCAGACGTGTGAAAAACCCGTCTGAACCAGCCTGCTTCAATTTCAATAGAACCAATTTTATTCTTAATTTCTAGTTGTTGATTTATTATCTTTTGTTTAGCAGTTTTAAGTTTCTTCATCTTTTGTATTTCAGATTATCCAATTGTTTTTAAACGTATTGAGTGCACTCTGTATGTGAGAATCAAAAGTTCTTTTTACTTGGTCTATGATGCATTTTTTTGTGAGCAAAGACTTAGCTAAGGAAGTAAAAGAGCTGAATAAGCGAATCGCAGAACTTGAAAAAATGATTTCAGTATTAGTTCAACCGCTTCAAAGAGTACAGACTACTACGTCAAATTATCTGAAAGTCGTTCAATTATTGCTTGAACATGGTGGTCTTACTCCTGATCTTATTCTTCCTGAAGTAAAAGATTCGATTTCTAAGGAGATTGTCCGGGTTCTTCTTGATAGAAATGAGCAGAATGTTTCTCAGATTACAGAACTTGTACGAAGCAAGCGCGGTACTGCATCTCGAAGGATAATCCGTGAGAAAATAAATGAACTAACTAAAAAAAACGTCATTTGTAAACAGCAAAAAGGGTCACTTTCTGTCTATAGTTTATCGCCGGATGTGATCAAGAAGTGGTCACAACTGCTCGGTATCAATATATAAACTGGTCACCGTAACCTAGTTTGAAAACAAATTTGGAGGTATATGAAATATGAATAAACATGAAGGAATACCAGACCCAGAAAAAATAAAGGAAATATTGGATGTTGTATCAGAAAAAGTCCCCGGGCTTTTAAGAGAGTTCAGTGATCTTCTTTACAGTCCAAAAAGTGCGAAACAATATGCTGAGGCAGCTGCAATATTCTACAAGGAATTAAAGGCTGCAGGTATGACTGATGAGCAAGCATTTGAGCTGACAAGTCAGTATCTTTCAACCTTAAACCTTGGGAAAATGATGGGTAAGTTCGGCGGTCATCAAGGACATCATGAGTAGGGGCCAGAATCCATGGTTAAAAACACTGAGGATCAAGGTTCAGCTGGAGGCTTTCGAGTATTAGGAGCGCTTCTGCCTTACCTTCCCTCACTTATGTTAAGACTTGGAGGATCATTCTTAAGGCTTAAACGTGATGCAAAAAAAGCCGGACGTACATTTCAAAAGGAACTCCTGCGTCAAGGAATTGATGAAGGAACTGCTGCAGAACTCACTGAAATATACCTAGAGCCAAGTAGTATTAAACAATATATGGGATTATTTCGTTAAAAATGGTTTTCCCCCATCCTTTTTTTCTCTTAAAAATTTCTATAATACAGTTGCAGCGCATCATTACGTTATTATACTTCTCCTATTGAAGTGACTTGTTTTTCAAGAGTCATTATTCCTTGTTTACTACCAACTATTACCTCACTTACAAGATCAATAAACAACCCGTTTTCTACAACACCCGGAATCAAGTTAATATCTTTTTCAAGAACTTCTGGTTCATCGATTTTCCCGAAATCACAATCAATTATGTAATTTTGATTATCAGTAATGTATGGTTCACCGGTGATTGTTCTCAGTTCTGGAGTACAACCCAGATCTTCTAGAGTTTTCATAGTAGCATTCCATCCATATTTTGTCACTTCAACGGGTAATGCAAAATCAACTCCTAATCGTTTTGTAACCTTGGTTTCATCAATGATGATAATTACTTTTTTTGAATGATATGCAATGATTTTCTCTCGGGTTAATGCTCCGCCACCACCCTTAATTAAATATAGATTTGAATCTACCTCATCAGCTCCATCAATTGTTACATCAATTTCTGTATGTTCTTTTAAATCTGTTAGTGGAATGCCATAGTTTGTTGCTGATTTCTTTGTCCGAAGTGATGTTGGAATCCCTTGTATTTTCAATCCTTCTTTTACCATTTCTCCTAGTTTTTTTAACGCATATTCGACAGTTGATCCTGTTCCAAGTCCAACAATCATGCCATCCTCGATATACTCAACTGCTTTTTCTGCGGCAAGTTTCTTCATTTCTTCTTGTTCCAAAAAGTCACCAAAGCGTGTAATAGAAAACGAATACAAAAACTTATACTTAATATTCTAATTACGGGTTTGAAAAAAATGTTAGCAGAATGTAATGATCATGGGTATTTTCGTGGTGAATCATGTCCTGTGTGTAATGAGAAAGGCAAATTCTTAATGACTGATAAAGAACTTAATTCACTGGGGCGTATTATGGCGGGAGTACTTCGTCATTTTCCAGAGAAACTCGGTGTGATGATAGATGGACATGGATGGATTGATATCTCCGAGTTTGTTGAATCGATCGGCATTAGTAGATCAGGATTTCATTGGATACGCAATCACCATATAGAAGCTATCGCGCTTTCTGACCCTAAAGGTAGATATCAAATTGATGGTGGAATGGTGCGAGCGACCTATGGCCATACTATCGATGTGAATCTTGATGATCTGCCACCTGCCGAAATTGATGAATTTTTTTATCCAGTGACCGAAGAAGAAATGGATATCATACTTGAAGGTGGATTAAATCCTATCGATCGGAAACATGTGCATCTCAGTGGAAGTATGGAAAAAGCAATAGAGGCTGGGCGGGTGAGAACTGAAGAACCACTTATCTTGAGAATTGATGGCAAAAAGGCAATAAAAGATGGTGTTAAAATTTATCGTGCAGGACATGATGTTTATATTACCGATAGAATTGATGCGAAGTATTTATCGAAGGTTGATGATTCGATAATAAAAAAATTAGAAGAAAAAATTTAATATACATCACGTAATCCAGCCGTCTCTCTTGTTTTTGGGCTTGTAGCTCAGCTAGGTGGAGCAATCGGCTCTTAACCGATCGGTCAGGGGTTCGAATCCCCTCAAGCCCGTATTTTAGATACCTATTAAAACGATATAATGATTTATGTACTGTATAACATATTTCTTATATGTGCTGGTGGTGTGATACATTAAGAAGAAATGTATGAAATGTGGATCCAAAGCTGTTAGACTTTATCAAAATAAAACGGTTGATGGAAAAAGAAAATGGATTTCTATTGCATGGCGTTGTACAGAATGTGGATATGTGTACACTGTTGCTTCAGATACATTAATGTATCAAATTGGTGGAGATGATTACGAAGAATCATATGATGGTAAATGTCCTAAATGTGATCTTAAATTCGTTCGGTTATTTCGACATAAAAACCCTGTGTATGGAAAACAGGAGTGGATTTCTTCTGGCTGGTACTGTACTCGGTGTAAGTATGTTTGGATGGATAAAAAAATAACGTAAAGCCAATGTGTCATCTTTGAAAATCTGTTTCTATTTTTCTATCTGATATCATACTAAACTATTAAATATGGCATTCTATTTTACGGCAAGCTATACATATGTAGAGGAAATCTAAATGAAGCGTAGTTCAAGAGTCTGGAAGAAAAGAGGCAAAATGCGTTGGAAATGGCGGAAAAAACGGATGCGACGGGAAAAAAGGAGTAGAAGAAAGTAAGAATGGGAGCATGGTGTAACCCGGCATCATTGTGGGCTCCAGTTAGGAATGATTATAATAGGGTCATCTGATTTGTGATGAGTAACTGGAGCGATGACCTAAGAAGAGACCCGCCGATCTGGGTTCAAATCCCAGTGCTCCCACTCCTTGTCACTCATGTTGTCTAAAGTTGAAACGTAGTAAAAATGGTTTTATTTTGGTTTAATGTGTTATCCTCTTTCTGATTTTTGTGAAATTTAATTCTTCGCTTTTTCCCCCTTCTTTTTATTAATATTTTTAAAGTATTCTTCATTTCTACATCTGTTTTTTTCTGAATCCCAAAAATAACATTCCTTTTTGTGGTTTTCCCTTCCTTCAAAGAGACATTTATTATAAAATTCTAAACTTTTATCCATCAAATCATAGCAGTTGCTACATAATAGATATTTTTTTCCTAGTATCGGATGTCTATAACCTTCCCAAAATCGTAGTTTCTTCCCGCACTCACTACAATTTCCCATTTTTACATCTTCGAATTAAGTGGTGTTAGTTTGTTAATTCTATTTAAATGTATCCTTAACGATTGTTTACAAAATAAAGGGATTTCCAAATGAGTTTTCGCTTCATTTGGAAATCCCGAAGCAATCTCGAAATGAAATGCGAAACTATTTAAAGTAGGTAGTCTTTTTACGTATGCAAAGAAATAAAGACGAGTATTTTTCATTTCTGTTGATTGGATCTTTGGAATTTTTTGTTTTTATTTTTTTATCGACATTCAAAATAAGAGTAATGGAGTTTAATTTACATGTACAAAAAAAGAAAAAATAAATCAAATCAAAATCACGAAGTAACTCATAAAAAAATCATTCGATGTAGGTTACTTATGCGTCCGGTTTTAGAACAGGAGACGTGTTCGAAATTTGAAAAGCGTAACGATCAAGAAACTAATCAATATTGTATGACTTGTAAGCATTCATTTTGATTTAAACTATAAAAAAAGTTTTATTTTTTTTATTACAATTACAAATGTATTTTTAAAAGAGGTAATGATTATGAAAGGAATTGTTAAATGGTATAATATTCGGAAAGGGTATGGATTTATACAAGGGGAAGACGGAAACGATGTTTTTGTTCATAAAACAGCTATTCCCTTTTGGACTATTTTTCTCACTACTGGAGAACGAGTTGAATATAATCCAGAAAGATCAAAGAGCGGAATAATAGCAACCAAACTGAAAATGTTATAAAAATTTGAGATATATATTGCTTATGTCATTTTAGATACATTCTAATCGGTGTCTTCTGATTAGATTAGAAATCTGCTAGTTATGACTTATGTTATTTTCTAGGGGGGCGTAATTTTGGGATAACACAATCAAAAAAAGAGAAAGAAAAGATTAAAGAATGAGAACTGATTACCCAAGATACATTGTAACGGGAGTATCTTACCTGATTTCCCTTCTGTTGAGGGGTATACGTTCCAGTGCTCCCTCTGATTCAGATAAGGAATGCTAAGAGGAATGAAAAATGGATGTTAAAGAAATGGTTAACCTAAGAGATTTGGCCGATATAAAAAAATATAATTTTAAAACAGTACTCTCGTTGTTACTGCTTATCACTGGGATTTTATTCTATATATATTGGGGCGTAACATATGGTGTCTGGGCTGATATTGGTATCTATTCTGTAACAATTGTTTTTGTGTTAGCAGGAATATTTGGTATGATATTATCACTTCTTGAAGATGAGGAAGAAAAGTAAAAAACATGTTTTATGGAGTATTTTGATAAAAATCAGCGTAAAGTTTATATATAAAAAACGGTAATTGGTATCCGATGCAACAGGAAGATGTCATCAAAAAATATTCAGGCGAATGGATTTTACTTTTTAATGATAAAATTGTTGATCATAGTGTTAATCTGGAAGATATGTTAAAAGCAGCAGATGAAAAATATCCTTCTGGAAAATTTCCTGAAGACAATATCAAAATATCAAAAGTCTTATCTGGCAGTATTCAGTTACGTTGAGTGAGATGTCTGTAGTACCGTTTGAATTTGAATACAAGGATTACCCTCTTATCCCCATAAAGTTTTTCTCTAATGGACGGGAAACCCCTGTCATTGATGCATTGCTTGATTCTGGTGGAGATTTTATTGTAATACCAAAAGCTATTGCTACATATTTAGGATTAAAACTAGTAAACGCAGGTTTTGTTGATACTGCTGGTGGAGAAGCAAACCTCTATAAATCCTCGGTCACTATGGTTATCAATAATAAAGACAGAGAGTTTACATATAAGGAATTGGAAATTCATGTTTCCGATCGAAATGATATTCCTGTTCTCCTTGGGAGAAAACCCATTTTTGAAGATCATGATATCATCTTTAAAAAACATGAAAATAAACTTATTTTAGAACGTATTGAAAACAGGCAATAAATCCCAGTTTATGGTCAAATTATTTTTATTCGGTGTTGTTTATGGAGAAAATTAGGAGAAGGTTTAAATAAAATTTTATGCATTACTTGTTGGAGGTGCTAAAATATGGCATTTGTACATGATGGTTGGACATTATATAGTAGAGATGTGACCTTAAAAGGCGGAAGAGAGCAGACTATCTATTTCTTTTCTAAGAGAACACCTAAGAGTGGCTCACCATGTGATAAACCAGATAATATGGTAGTTGGTGTGAACAAAAGAACAGGTCTTCCGTATCTAAAGAAGAAATAATATTTTTTATTTCTTTTTTTCTTTTTTTTAATTTTTGATTTTTTTTGTATTTGTCTTGGTTTTATTCTTCGATTCGGTGTTTGAAATCTTGGATAAAGGTGTAAAATGATGCAAACACAATATAGACAAGTAATAAGAGGAGCAGTGCTGTTTGGGTTTGGAGTATTGATGATTCCATTCCTCCGGATGCATACAGCAAACCCCACAGTATTGCAAATGCTATGACAAACCCGGTAAATATGGTGCGTAAGGTGCTAAATACTTCTGAGTAATAAAACTGCACAGTCATTATTGGCATATCTTGTATATTTCCAAACACCCATTTTTGTTTCCAGACAAGTATGTTGATGCCAACAGTTCCAAAAATGATAAATAAAAACGTCATGGACATCCAGTTATTTTTTATCTGGCCAAAGAGCAGGTATGAGATGAGAATAAGCGCAACGCCAACTAAGCCAACTATTACATTTTTTGCATTACGGTTCATGTCAAAAGAAAATAATGAATGTGCTTATATACCTTAGGTTTTACCAGAAAAGAATATACTTATCTATGTTACACTCCTTATAATTATTTGATGGTAAGCTACCCTTTAATTTGTTAAAAAATTTATATATCTGCCCTTCGTTTGCGGTCTAAATGAAGGAACGCATGACGTCTGATTCTTTTAACAGGTTGAAAAATATCGATGAGCCATCATCGAACAAAAAAATTAAAGAAATAAAAGTAGCGATACTTGCAGAAGAACCACTTGGCTGGGGGTCAGGCAAACATTATTTCCCGGCAATACTTGATGGATACCGTTGGACAACTGAAGATACATCCTATAACGTCTCTACAACCTATTTATTTGACAAGGACATATTGAAAGGAAGACTTACTATTTCTAATTATGATGTTTTACTTGTCCCAGGTGGTGGTGTTGGGGATGGCGAATCGATATCTCAAGGGTTTAATCGATTTCCAAAGGTGAAGCGATGGAAAAAAAACCTTAATACGTTTATCAAAGATGGCGGAGGATATGTTGGAATCTGCGGTGGAGCAGCGTTACTTACAGGATTAAATACTGGCAAACATAAACCTTCAACAACCTTTGTAGAACGACAATATGAAAAAAGCTCTCTTGGAATTTCTAGTGTAACTTCATTTTATAAGGATATTGCATTGCCACTTTTTTATCCTTTCCAGAAAAAATATCCCGAAAAGATCGGTGCAACTGGTTATGTATTTTCTTTTGCCCCTGGTGAAACAAAAGATGGTACGAAAATTTTTGCAGGTGGTGCCCCTATTGATTTTCAAATAAACAAAGATCATCCTATTTTTTCTGATTTCCCAAAAGAAACTGAACGTATCCGCTGGTGGGGTGGCCCTGCTCTTCTGGTACCTGAAAAAAATGATAGAGATATTGCAATTCTTGCTCGATATCCTGATGTTGATATCTCTGAAAATCCATCTACAAAGATCCATGCCTGGAAATATACTGGTGGAATTTTTGGTCTCTTATTGGGTTTAATCAAATCTTTTAGATATGTAACTGGGAAAAAATGTAGTTTGAAAAATTTTTTGACATATGCATATTATCTGGCAGGTGATTGGGAGATGTTAGATAATCATATAAAGCTAGATTTTTCAAGTAAAGCTTGTATGACTGCTGAAATTTATCCAAACGATAATCAGGGTCGTATTCTTTTGTGTACTGCTCATCCTGAGTATATGATTTGGTGGGATGGGGCAATTGAAGAAGTTGATTCAAATGGTTTTCATTGTCTTGCAACTGGGCTTCATCGCTGGAAAAATATTCGCCCTTTAAGTAAGACAGTAGTAGATGAAATGACTCATACATGGTGGATGGTCCGGCGATTTGTCGCTTGGGCTGCAAAAGTACCTAATAATAATTTACCGCCAGTAGAAAAAGGAGAAAACTCTGAAAAAACAAAAGCTCTTATTTCGGAAATATTTTATAACGGAGATACCATTTGTCAAATGGAAAATATTTAAAACTACAGGTGATGTTATAATAAGTAAGAAGAATTAGGATTGGGATACATTTGTCAGATAAATCTTCTATGATGATACATCCGTTTGCTTTTTTATCTCAGTGGCGTTCGCTTCCAAGTTTTGAACTTGTTAGTTATGTTTTTATGTTTGCAAGTATTCCAATGCTTGCGTATGGTATAAAACCATATGATTCTTCAATAATCGTAATTATCCTGTTGTCGATACTTACTCTTTATTCAGGGTTTTTTGCAGCACTTATATGGAATGATATTACAGATGCAAAGATAGATAGTATCGCTCATCCTGATCGTCCTATACCTTCTGGAAGAATTAGTTCAAAGAAATTTTTTGCAGTGGCACTTGTGTTTTCTGCAATGACATTTATTTTTGCTTTTCTTGTAAGCATTTGGTGTCTTGTTCTTGTAGGAGCAACAGCTTTATTTGTAGCATTTCATAATAAATACCTGAAAAAAATTATAAAATTGCCAGCGTATTCC
>JAIWHQ010000049.1:0-8940 GCA_048629575.1 Thermoplasmatota archaeon
AACGGGTTCATGAGTATTGGGCAGACCCTGATAGTGATTCCTTCGGTAAAACCATGAAATCTAGGACATTAAGTGAGCAGACATTCTCACTGATGAGGGATTCTTTGAATATCGATCAGTTCAAACATAGAGGAATTGTATGGGCAACAGCTCACGCACTTCTTACAGGTATGAGCATGCTTGTAGTAGCTAATGCAGCAGTTACAGTTGATAGACCAGATCTTATGCGATGTATCAAATGCTTCAGACTTTGATTCATTCTCTCCTTAGAGATAGTGTTATTCTAGCGGTAGCTATCTTAATCATACTCAAATTCGTGTAGACTTGAAGACATCTCACATTATTTTCATCCAAAAGCATGCCTAAAAAAGCATTATTTGACATGCGACGCTACAAAAAGAGCTCATTTTCAGAGCTCTTTTGTTCATTATTCACAGCCCTCATTGCTTTGAAAGAAAAACAATGACTTTGGGTAATGTTGCATGAACTGGCTCTGGCGAAGAAATATATTGTGCAGCAAAGCAATTTGAAAAAAGTAATCGTTCATCTGGCTGAAAATCTAAAAGCTCAGTAAAAATATTGCCTGCATTCCATGCATCTCCAGCTCCAGTTCCCCTATAGATTTTTGATACTGGTACACTTGGAACAATATTGCATTCTTTATCAACCGTGCAGGAGAAATGAGCGGTGTGAATATCTATTCTTGCAGGTATCCTTTTCTTTAATAATACTGCAGCGTTTACTATTTCTTCCTCAGTTTTGACATCAGCACCTGCGTAATGTTGTAATTCATTTTCGTTTAACCCAAAAATATCAAGATGTTCTCCTGTTAAAACATTGTTCAAAAGATCTGGAATATCCTTTTTTCTGGGTGATGGATCTCCAGAGTCAAAAAATGTTTTAACGTTATGTTTTTTTGCAAATTGAAAAACATCATAGGCAAACTTTGTACCATAATTATTGAGATTCCAATTTAGCACACAGACCATATCTGAATTTGAAATACGTTCAAGATCACTATCGTCTAAACAGTTGAAAGAAAAATCTGATACTGATCCAGTATCCCCAAGCATAACATTACTATGCTCTTTGCCAAACTCCATTGCCGTTGTTATTGCAAGTTTTCCATCTGATTTAACACCTGAGAGATCAACGCCTTCTTTTCCTAAAAAATATTTGAGCAAATGTAATCCAAATCTATCTGTTCTGCAGATCAAATGTGATCTCACACCAAGTCGGGCAAGAGCAAGGGCTGTATTGGCAGCATTACCTCCTTGGTGGATTCTTTGTTTTACACCAGGAATATTCCCACCACCCTGCAAGTATATATTTTTTATTTTATCAGTTGATTCTTCAAATTCGTCAAAATATAAAAAATGATCAACAAAAAAATCAGGAAGTAGCACTACATGTAAATCTGATAACTTCTTTAGGTCTATGTCATTGAGTTTATCTAATAGTCTTTTTTTTAGTGCCTCATCCATACTTCATCAACAAACAGGTATTATTCATGTTCAGTATTTGGAATAGTGGCCTTGTGGAATCTGCTTGCTGCATCTTTGAAAGACTCGTCATCTCCGCTCTCAGCAAGTATCTTCAAGAAATTTGGAATCATATTTGCGATATCTGTATCAGTAATGATGCCAACGACATCTCCATTATCTGAAACGACAGGAAGTTTTTTAATGTTATTTTCACTCATTATCTCAGCTGCCTCTTTTACTTCTGCTGTTGGAAGAATGGATTTGATATCTCTTGTCATAATCTCTTCGATCTTTGTTGCTCTTGGGTCTTTTTCATTAGAGATAACCCTATGGATAATGTCCCTTTCTGTAACAATTCCATCCAGATGACCCTCTTTTGTAACGATGAGACAACCTATTTTACGATCCTTATATACGTTACATGCATCCAAAACTGTTCTGTCATTTTCTATTGTGACTACATTTTTCGTCATGATTTCATCAACAAGCATCATACCACCACATATAAGTTAATAAAATATTGTTTATTATATCTTCTATTTGTGTATCTGGCTGAAACTGTTTTTATGCTGTCTGAGCAACAATTATATCAATAGTTTCCCTATTTTCAAGAATTTTCCAGAAGAAAGTAATTTCGGGATAACACAAAAAAGTCAATTGATCGAAAAGTATATATACTAGATCATACACATATAATGGAGAAAAGTTCAAAAGAAAAAAAATATTGAACGCAGAATGAAAAGGCATTGGAAGGAAAGGAAGGTTTTATGAATTTTATAACACTTGGTGATCTATCAAAAGCTATTTCAAACAGAGTAGGCATCGACATAGATGAGGCACAAAGAGATGCTGGTTTTGTCATGGATATCTTCGGATTTGATGACCGTGTAATTGATAACGTACTTGATCCTGAAGATAGACAGCTATTCTACATCCTAGAGGAGGAAGGAATGCTTACCACCGAAAGAGAGGAAAGCACTCTTTATGATGGCAGAGAATGGCGAACGCATTACTGGCGACTAAGAAAAGACACTATTCTTAGATATTCAAAAGAAGCAAATGGAACAAGAAGATATCTCATCGATAAAAAACAGCCAGTAAATGTCTCAGAAGATGATATCTACAATACCATAGACGAAGATATGTGGATCACCAGAAAGATAGACTGATGGTCACACACCCTCTTTTATTTTTTAAATTAATAAATGTTCTTTTTTTAATAAAGTTAATAAATATGTTCTCGTTGTTGATTTCCTTATAATAGGGGATTATAACTAATTAGGTGAGAATAATGACAAAAAGAAAGATACTTATAAGTTCAGAATCAGTAACCGAAGGACATCCTGACAAGATGTGTGATCTTATATCAGATGCGATTCTTGACGAGGCAATAAAACAAGATAAACAATCAAGAGTGGCAATTGAGACAGGAACAAAAAACGGAGGAGTCATGGTTTTTGGCGAAATGACCACCGATGCGTATATCCATATCGCTAGGGTTGTTAGAGATACGATAAAGGAGATAGGATACACAAAATCAGAATATGGTATCGAATGGGAAACCTGTTCAGTATGGATTCAAATAACCGAACAAAGTCCAGATATTTCACAAGGTGTTTCCGCTGGAAAAGGACTGCATAATGAACAAGGAGCCGGCGATCAAGGAATGATGTATGGATATGCCTGCAATGAAACAAAAGAACTTATGCCACTACCAATATCACTTGCGCATAAACTGTCAAAAAAACTTGCAGACGTTCGAAAAAACAATGGCATTTCATATCTAAGACCTGATGGGAAATCCCAGGTTTCCATAGAATATGATGAAAAAGGTACGCCATTACGAGCTGATACTATTGTTGTGTCAACACAGCATGATGGCGGAATCTCTCATGATCGGATACGAAGAGATATTACTGAAAAGGTCATCAAACCGATTTGTAAAGAATGGATGGACAAAGAAACGACAATACATGTTAATCCAACAGGTGCGTTTATTCGAGGAGGGCCCTATGCAGATGCAGGACTTACTGGAAGAAAAATAATTGTGGATACATACGGTGGTATCGGAAGACATGGCGGTGGCGCATTCTCAGGAAAGGATCCGACAAAAGTAGATAGAAGCGCAGCATATGCCACGCGATATATTGCAAAAAATATTGTTGCCGCAGGAATTGCTGATAAATGTGAGGTTCAATTTGCTTATGCAATTGGAGTTGCAGAGCCTGTCTCAATAAATATCGACTGCTTTGGAACAAATAAAATCCCGATCGATGAAATAGAACATTTGATACGGGAGTTTTTCCCAATCAAACCAAGTGATATCATCGAGGCGCTTAATCTGAGAAGACCTATCTTTAAGAAAACAGCAGCATATGGTCATTTCGGCAGGGACGATCCTGATTTTACCTGGGAAAAAACAGATAAAGCAAAGCTTTTAGCCAAAGAAGCAGGATTGGAAGAAAAAGCTATCGAAGCATAAAATGTTCTTTTCTTCTCTTTTTTTCAATTTCGTTAACTTAAAGTAGATAGATTGCGATTAAACGAGGTAATACAATGACGTTGGAGAGAAAAAAAACCATATGGATATTCATTACATTACTTCTTTTCGTCTTTATTTTATTTTCAGGATGTGTTGATTTAACCTGTGCCTATGTTAAAGAACCGGTGATTTCTGATGGATGGAATGAAAACACTGCACTTAGAAATACGGGTACTCAATTTTTGGGACTGGAGAAATGGTGCAGTTCAACCTATGAGATAAGCGGTAAATATTCTGCATCACTCACGGTTACGACACTGAAAACACTTGTACTTACCGATGAGGGAGAAATTCAGAAAAAAATGAGGCAAACTATAGAAGAAACTTTTTTGAACAACATCCAACTCAATGAAAATATTTCTGGAGAAAGAACACTACAAAACAATCATAAAACAATGTATATATTATACGATGGTATCGACACAAAAAAAGATGAGAACGTAAAAATAATCGGCGAGGTTTGGAACTGTGCAACTTCCGGTACATCTGTTATATGTATTGGTGTTGCCTATGTCACCAACAAAGAGATCTCTGATGTTGAAAATACTGAGAATTGGCAGAAGATTGTCATGGATTCCAGTGGAACAATTGATGGTTTTCTTGGAGAAGAAGGCTTAATTGATAACATCCATTGTCATTAATCCATTAACTCAACTTTATAAAGATCATAACCTAATGGGCAATCAATTTTTCCAAATGTTTTTTTTATGGTATATGTTTTTTTATCCTGAAGAGCCCTGTTGGTACATATCTCAAAAAAACTGCATCCGATATTTTTACATTTTTTCCGTTCCACTGCTGTTTTTGTACCTTCTGATACTTCTTCTGCTGCAGCTGCGATAAACGGGAGTTCGTTTACTTCTACAATAACTGCATTTCCTTCATGAACGTTACAGGTATGTTTTTTGTCACGAATGTTTGTTATCGTATAGTCTCGTCCTGGTTTCAGATGAAAACATACTGTTTTGAGTTTACATTTTTTACATTCACTGTTTGCTCCAACATATGTAAACTCCAGACCTTCAACTGCAAGTTTTTCACCAATAAGGGTTATAAGAACCATCTTAGATCACACCAGTTATTTTTGCAAGTTTTTTTGCTGCATCATATGTCAATCCCTGTTCACCAAGTATGGTATATCGTTCTGGTCGTATTTTTTGGGCATTAAGGAGAGCTTCAACTATCTTTTTCTTTGGTATGCGTAGTTCTTTTGCTGTTGTAGGAGCACCAATGGTTCTTAAAAAAGTCCGTATCTCCTCCCAATCTTCTCCATGAAGATACATCATCATAATTGCACCCACACCGCATTGTTCTCCGTGCAGTGCTTTTCCTGGAGCGATACGATCAAGCACATGGGAAAACATATGTTCTGAGCCAGATGCAGGTCTTGTAGTATCAGCAACGCTCATTGCAACTCCTGATGTGATCATGCATTTCACTGCCTGCCACACTGCCTCTTCAAGGCCAGATCGGATATCTTCTGCTTTATAGAGTAGTAGTTTTGCTGATGTTTCAGAAAGAGATGCAGCAAATGTGCTGAATTCTTCGTTTTTTAACCGATGAGCTAGCTCCCAGTCTTTTACAGCTGATAGATTCGAGATAACATCTGCACATCCTGAAGCAAGCATTCGATAGGGAGCTTTTGATATTATCTCTGTATCTGCAAGTATTGCCATTGGTGAGACAGCGGTTTTGGAAACTGATCCTTTTTTATCTTTTAATGCGGCGCGTGGTGATGCCATACCATCATGAGCAGCAGATGTTGGGACACTAACAAATAATTGGGATAGTTCATAGGCTGCAAGTTTTGTCACATCGATAACTGATCCACCACCTACGCCTAGTAGAAACTCTGATTCGTATTTTTCTGCAACTTTTATAACCATATTGACTTCTTTCATCGTTGGCCATGCGACATGAACATCTTTTTGCATGATTGGAGATGAAATTACTATGGTGTTTATTTCATAGCTTGCACCTGAAAGCATCTTTGCGATTTTATCGCCAGAGATCTTTTTGGTATTTTTATCAACAACAATTAATGCATTTTTACTTCGAGTAATACGTCGGCACATTCCTTTAATCTGATCTGTTGTGTTATGGCCAACAATGACTTCTCTTGGAAACACCATTGTTTTATATTTTCTGAATTGTTCCATGATACAATCAAATAGGTAAACCGCTGGTTTAATATATTATTTTTTGTTTGTTGCGTTGTCAATGAGCGTTAAAGAGCTGTTTCAAAAAAATAGAACTGTTATTTCAGTTGGAATACTATCTAGTGTTCTACTTATTATTATTGCTGGATGTATCCTTTCACCAACCTTGTTTTATGATCAGTGGATCTGGAAGTATTATTGGGGGCCTATTGTTTCAGATGCTGCAGGTCATTCAGTATCTTATAATGGTGTATCTGCACAAGAAGGATACACAATTATCTCTGAGATAACCTATGGCATTATACTTGTTATCGCTTTGTACGTGATCTATAAACTTCTTAAGAAACTAAAAATTGTTATTGATTGGAGGTTTTGTCTTGCACTCATGCCGTATATCTTGTTTGGACCTGTGACTAGGGTGCTTGAAGATGCAGATTATTTTAATATTCCCTCTGTGTATTGGTTTATCTCTCCTCTTATCTACCTTCAGATAGCTGCCTATGCTTTGTTTTTTGTTATCATGGGATATTATTTTGAAAAATTATCTAAAAAGACAGATAAGACGCATTTCTTCGTTTATCCTGCTGTTCTTCTTTTAGGTTTGAATGTGTTTGTTACAATGATTTGGATATTTGGATCAAAATATGGCCTTCACCCCATAGAACCAGTGATTTTTTATATTGTTTCAGCTGCTGCTTTGACACCTTTAATATATACTTATTTTAAACAGAAAACTATCAATGTTAATACAACACTGTTTTCAGGAGGCCTACTATTTTTACTGCCTTCTCTTTATTTAACTGCACGATGGATTGCAGGTGAACAATGGAGTTTTTCTCAGGGTGTACGCTTTGATGTTTTTGTTCTAATCTTTGGGCTGGTAACATTGATTACAGCAGCAGTATATCTTATATCACGCAGGCACAAAGATAGCGAAAAATTTGCAGTCTATAAAAACCCGTTGAACCTTTCCATGATCGCAGGACATATGATCGATGGAATAACCAGCTATGTGAGTATTTATGATCCATTGAAGATGGGTTTGCCACTCTATATGGAAAAACATCCTGCCTCTAATACATTAATGGAGATTTGGCCACCCTTATTTCCCATTGTAAAATTTATTTTAATTATTGTTGTTATCTACATTTTTGATGTATTATATAAGGAGGAGTTGAAGAGTTATAGGGCTTTTGCTAATCTCCTTAAAATTGGAATATTGATTTTAGGTTTGTCACCTGGACTGCGTGATCTTTTACGAGTGACCATGGGCGTATGAAGTTTTTATTAAAATTTATAATTCGTTGCATTCATAATTTGTAACATTACAATACACACTTTTGTACATTAATGCGTAACATTTTTATTAAGACATGTATTAGTAAGGAGATAAGGGGGAAAAATATGAAGAAAAATAATTTAATAAAGAAAGGTATGGCTTTGGCAACAATAGTTATCTTCTGTAGCCTTGTCGTAACGCCAGCGATTGAAGCATCATCACGTTTTGATTATCCACTTCCACCACCAATGACGACAGATATGATTCTTGAAGAATCTATGATGCGGAGAATGTCTGTAAGAGAATTTACCGATGATCCTGTAACAGATGAAGAGCTAGCGACAATTTTGTGGGCGGCCTATGGTTTAAGAGATGATGGGAAAAGAACTATTCCTGGTATTAACGATGTTTATGCGGCAGTTATCTATGTATTAAAAGAAGATGCTGCTTATACGTATGATCCGATAAATCATTCACTAGTTTTTTACAAAGATGGTGATTGGAGAGATATTGTTGGATGGCAGTATGAAGCACCAATTCAACTGGGGCTTTGCTGGAATACAGATCTTGCTGACATAAATTATGGTGCAGCTGAAATTGGACAAATCGGGCAGAATATCTATTTTATGGCAAATGCGCTTGGTATGGGAACCGTATCTTGTGGACAGAGGCCACCTGCAATAGAGCCACTTGGAATTCCGGAGAATGAAGATGGAATACTTGTAATGCCAATAGGTCATCCACTACATCCATATAATTTTTTAAATAGACCTCGATGGCTTTCATTTCTTCCAAGAATACAACATTCAGAAATGTCACTTTCTGAAGCAATAGAACAACGAAATGAAACAACAACATTTAGTGGAGAACTCACAAGACAACAAGAATCACAACTACTGTGGGCAGCATATGGCTACTCATATTATTTAGATAAAAGCAATAATACAATAGGAAGACTTGATAGACATAGAACAACACCAAGTGCACATGGTTATTACCCAAACGATATGTATATCGTAAAAGAATCTGGTATTTACAGGTACTTTCCAAACTTCTATAATCCATTATATGGTTTGCTACGTGGTATATGGTTTTTACCTGTTATACCATTCATGCTAAAAATTAAACAAGGAGATCACAGATCAGAGATTGCTCAAGCATCTTCAAATCCATCAATTGATTCATCTCCTTTTATCATCATTCCGATCTTAGATGATTCAAAAGCAAATAGATGGGATGATCTCTCAGGTGAAGAATTTAGATGGTTATGGTACTATGATGCTAGTGCCTCTGCACATAACGTTCTTTTAGAGGCAACAGCACAAGGTCTAACTGGAAATATTGTTTTCCCAGAAGATACTGATACTATCGGGTCGCTACTGAAGTTAAAAGAAGATCAATTTCCTCTGCTTATCGTACCTGTAAGTGAATAAAAAAAGATGGAATTTATCAAGAGAAAATGACCAAAAAATTATT
>JAIWHQ010000050.1:0-8909 GCA_048629575.1 Thermoplasmatota archaeon
AAAGAGATCTTCGATATTATCAATAATTACCGGTAGCCTTGCAGGAATACTTGTCTCAATCATCCCCGGTATCACATCTGCAACAGGAACAATTCTTGCCATGAATGCGAGAGAGGGATCAGGAAACGAACAAACGATAGTGACGCTCTCCTCAGTCAACACCGCAAGTGCATTTTCCGTCATCATTGTATTATTTATTATCCTAAGGCCACGTAGCGGTGCGGCGCTAGCGGTAAATGAGCTTATATCTGTTGAGGAATGGACTGCTCTAATGATTCCGACAACACTTATTTATCTGCTCATATTTCTTATATTTGCAGGGTCGCTCTCATATTTTTTAACCCTTTCTGTAGGGAAATTATTTGCCAGAAAGTTTGCAGATGCACCCTATTCGCTCATTGTGACACTTACCATTGCGATGATTTCAATACTTGTTTTCCTATTTACAGGATTTATGGGTCTTTTCGTTCTTCTCTCAGCAACATGTATCGGTTTTCTCCCCGTATTCTGGGGCGTGAGAAGAAGTCACTGCATGGGGCTGCTGTTAATTCCAATTATTTTGCATTTTCTTTAAATATTGCTTTTTCAACAGAATCAAAACAATCGTTCACATCAACGTTGTATTTCTTTGCGATAAACAATAATGCAACATCAGATATGATGTTTTTTTCAACTTCGATCTGTTTGATCTCTTCTAAAATATCCTTGGGGTCTATATCTGCTTTTTCAACAATGCGCTGCACAACAACATCGACAACAGCCTGCTCCTCTTCCACTTTTACATCGGTTTTTTCTATTGTAAAAGATTTTGTTGAAGGATAAAAACCAACAGGAACCAGAATTTTTTCGACATCAAAACCTGGAGTCAATAACGCCCCCTTTTTTACCAAGAGCTTTTGCTCAATTGCATATGTTACAAAGTCTCTTGCTTCTCTTGCAGAAAACCACCCTAATTCAAGAGACAGAGGAAGATAAATTTCAGAATCTTTCAGCTCGTCTTTTCCGCTTCGTTTGAAGAGAAATGAGATAATAATCTGTGCTTCAGAATTCATGGTTCTTCACCTTTTTCCATGTGTTTAGCTCTATCAATAATCCTGATGCTCCAATGTTTTTCCAGTATGGAAAAAAACCCTCATCGGATTCTATGATGGATGTATTAAATCTCTTGCATATGTTTTTGATTGCATCGTCATAAATAAAATCTCTTTTGACTTTGCCTTTCTCTGAATATGCAACAAATCCATCGACATCAGGCATTAATGAAAAGGACGAGATTTGATCTGTATGGCCTTGGGGATCAAAGCTTTCATAGATGTTGCTTTCAGTGATTTCTCTGATGCTGGAAATATCTGCTTTTGGCCACAGATTTTTCCTCAGAGTTATGCTTGTTGCACCTGCCATGACCGTGTCAACGACATCACCAAGCGATCGAGGCCCCCAGTCAACCCAAAGTTTACAATGTTCAGAGAGTTTTGGATATGTACAAAGATTTGGCTTGTCTCTGTCTATGCCGTCTTTATCATAAACGTAGATTTCTGTATCTTTATCAAGATATGATAACAGTTCTTTAAGGGATAATGCGTCACCCTCTTTTTCTGCATATATTTTTCTTTTTTGAAAATAGATGAGAGGAATAATCTTCATATGCCTACAAACTAGTATCACCAATAAAAAACTTTTCAGGCAGTATAATAAAAAAAGGAAGAATTGTTTTGAGTTTTTATCTTCCAAGTCTTTTTTCTGTCTCAGCAATCTTCAGCCTTGTCTTTATAACTGTATCAGGGTTAAGTGAGATGCTGTCGATACCGCATTCAACGAGGAATTCAGCAAACTCGGGGAAATCAGAGGGTGCTTGTCCGCAGATACCGACTTTTCTTCTCGGTTCATGGCCATGTGCTGTTTCAATTACTTGTTTGACAAGGCGTTTTACCGCATCGTTCCGCTCATCAAATATATGGGCGACAAGATCGGAATCTCGGTCAAGACCAAGTGTTAGTTGGGTGAGATCATTTGAGCCGATACTGAAGCCATCGAAAATGTCTGCGAACTGATCAGCGACAATAACATTTGACGGGATCTCACACATCACATATACTTGAAGACCATTTTCTCCCTGTTTCAGTCCAAACTCGTTCATTATCTCAATGACTTTGCGCCCTTCTTCAGGTGTTCTACAGAACGGAATCATGGGTATAACGTTTGTAAGCCCCATTTCATTTCTTACTTTTTTTATAGCTCTGCATTCAAGTTCATATGCTGGTTTGAATTTCTCATCATAATATCTTGATGCGCCTCTCCAGCCTATCATTGGGTTGTGTTCTTCTGGTTCGTAGAGATATCCGCCGATAAGGTTTGCATACTCGTTTGTTTTGAAATCAGACATGCGGACAATTACGTCGTTTGGATAAAACCCTGCAGCAATCTTTGCAATGCCTCGTGCAAGAGTGTCAACGAAGAAGTCTACTTTGTTTTCATATCCGACGCTTTTTTCATCGATTTTTTTGATAACTTTTGCAATTTTAGGATCAGATTTTGCTTTTTCTTTTAGCTGGTCATATTCAAGAAGGGCTAGTGGATGAATGCCGATATATGAGTTGATAATGAATTCCTCTCGTGCAAGACCCACGCCGTCATTAGGTATTTGGCATTGTTGGAATGCTTGTTCAGGAACACCGACATTCATCATGATTTTGGTTTTGGTATCTGGAAGAGTATCAAGCTTAATTTCGTCAACTCTGAATTTAAGCAAACCCTCATATATCTTACCGACGCCTTCTGAACAGTCAATTGTTATTTGGGTGCCACTTGAAATTTTTGAGGTACCGTCTCCAGTACCAATAACGCACGGAATGCCTAGTTCACGGGAGATGATTGCTGCATGGCAGTTCTCGACAAGAATAGGGGTGTATCTACTTGTAAATACGACATAGTCGTGATTGTCTTCTACTATTAAATTATAAACCGTTTGAACGCCAAGATTTTTACCAAACCGGACGCGTTGCATTCTTGTGTCGGAATCAAGGATATTGCTGATTTCCTCCTTCTGCTGGTCATCACAGAGCGGGAGCACATAGTTTCTTATTTTCTCCGCATCTATAAGCAAGTTATTATTCACATATGCTTTTATTCTGCCTTTGAAGTTAACGTCATTACCGATGTCTTCCAGTAGCTGTTTTGCTGAAAAAAATCTGGTCCCAATCGTTTCTCTTTTATACTCTCCTTTAACTCTTTTTGTGTATCCTAGTATTTTTTCAACCTGCTCGACTATCTGTATATTGTAGATGTTTCTATTTACTGAAACTTGTGGGACAATACCCAATCGTAGACATCCGACTACAATAGATTGTAACAACAATTCATTTGAACAATAGATATTTATCCTATTGGATTGATGATTATAGCTTCCATCGCCGTCTATTGCCCCTGCTAAAAAGCTTAAAATCATCTCTTCATCTGCAGTGAGAAGCATTGGTACAATGTTTTGCTTATATTCCAACATCTGTGTAGCAATTTGTTTGCTATAACACCTATATGCGTTTGCAGATCCACAGACAACTTCTCCTCTGATAATACCATTAGACGGTTTTTTCTTGGATTCATGGAACGATTTATTGAACACAGTTTGCAGGCAGTCTTGTACTGTGTTAATAAACTCCTTCTTTTCTTCAGTTGGTTTTTGGATAAATTGAACCTCTCCATGTGTATCAGTTAAATAGATGTGCCCATCTGTCATGATTGCTCCCAATAGATAGCTGAGTTTTTGGTCTTGTGTGGATGATTGAATCAATGAAGGTATTTTTTGAGCCAGTAATACCATATTTTCATCGGAGAGAAGATTACCGATTTCTTTTGAAACCAACTGTCTGTTTTTATATGTTATAAACTTATGATCTGGCGTAACTTTTAAGACATTATTTTTCATCCTTCCAGTTTGAGAGAGTTCTACTTCAATTGCTTCGCTCTCTCGCTTCATCGATCCAAGGATTTTCTTCCATTCAACTGTTAACGATTTTTTATTAAAAGACGGCACAAACAGCTCTTCCTTGTCCTTTATTTTTTCATATGTCTCCTCAAAAGACAGAAACCCTTTATTTGTCAGCAACATATTGTCTCCAGTAAAACAAGTCCTCCCGCCTCTATTTGTCACAATTGCTCCTGCTATCTTCATAATCGGTTCCCAATCAGGATCTGTCATGTCAGTAACGAGTACTTGTCCTTTTTTGAATTTACTAATGTCTTTTGCGTTTTCAATGACGTTGACGTCTCCTTGGCCGATTTTACTGCCTACTGCTTCTCCTTCAGCAATCTGCTTTCCTTTCTCTTCAAGGACATATGTTTGTAATACTGCAGCATCTTTCTGGGAGTGTACTGTTTCTGGTCTTGCTTGAACAATATAAAGATCGCCTGTCTGCCCGTCTTTTGCCCATTCGATATCCATTGGTTTTTGATAATGTTCTTCTATGATTTGTGCCCAGTATGCTAGCTTTAAAACCTCATCATCACTAATAACAAATTTATTTTTATCTTCTTCACTGACCTTTTGTTGAGTTACACCACCTTCACTATATATCATTCTCTTTTCTTTTGAACCAAGTTTTTTCTCAAGAATGGGTCTAAATCCTGGATGAAGGGTTGGTTTGAATATATAAAACTGGTCTGGATTTACAGTGCCTTGGACAACATTTTCACCTAAACCATAAGCTCCTGTGAGATAGACGGCATCTTGAAAACCGCTTTCTGTATCTATAGAAAACATAACGCCAGACGAGGCAAGATCAGAACGTACCATTTTTTGCACACCAACAGATAGATAGACGCTGAAATGATCAAAGCCTTTATCGGTTCGATATGAAATTGCTCTGTTTGTAAATAAAGAAGCAAAACAATCCCGTACTTTCTCCAGTAGTTGTTCTTCCCCTCTGACGTTCAAATATGTTTCTTGTTGTCCAGCAAAACTTGCGTCAGGTAAGTCTTCTGCTGTTGCGCTGCTTCGTACTGCAACATCAACGTTTTTTCCATATCTTTTTTCCATCTTTCTGTATTCTTGACGGATCACTTCTTCTAGCTCGGGAGGCAGTGGTGTTTTCTTTATCAGTTCTCTAATTTTTTTACCTCGTTCTGCAAGGTTGTTAACATCATGCGTGTCAAGATCTGAAAGTATTTCTCTAATTTTTTTATCAACGCCTGCTTTTTCAATCATGTATTTATAGGCATAGGCTGTGATTGCAAAACCAGAGGGGACATTAATGCCTTTTTTACCTAGCGTTCTAATCATTTCTCCAAGTGAAGCATTTTTTCCACCAACGGATGGAACGTCTTCAATACGTAATTCTTCAAACCATTTTACAAATTCTTCAATCAATTGGCAGATCTCCTTTATATTAATACGTGTTAACAGTAACCCACATATAAAATCTTTTTAATAGGTTTACATAAGTTTCCTTAAATTATTATAAACAAACATAGATTTATTTACCAAATGTCTTTATTCTTCTAAAAAAACTGCTGCAGCAATAACCGTTGTCCATAGTCCGTTTTTGTCTGCTTTTGCTGTTTGTGTAACACTTTGTGTTCGTACGATTCGTCCGCTCATTTTGTATTCTTGTTTTCGTTCATCCCATGCTTTATCAGGATCAAAATCAAGACCTAGGGTCATTGCAAGCATTGTTGCTGCAAGATCTTCGGCATGATCTCCGATTATTTTATTTGGTTCTCCGAAGCTGTGGTGTTCAGAGATGTAGCCGTATGTTTTTCTATCCTTTGGTGTGGCAACACCTATTGATGCGCCTAAGAGCCTGTTTGCCTCATTTGTACTGTTTCGAGACATGACACAATATGTGATCTGACCTGGTTTAATAAGAGCCGTTCCTTTTTCTCGTGTAATTATTTTACAATTAGGAGGAACAATGCTAGAGACGTTAACAAGATTGCATTTCTCGATGCCTGCATCACGTAATGCTAGTTCAAATGATTGCAGCTCGTGTTTGTGTCGCCCCACTCCTTTTGTAAAAAACACTTTTTTAGGAACCATCTTTTCCAGAGAATAAATCTATTTTTTATAAATTTATCTGCTGCTCGTTTTTTTATTCTTCCTGTTCGTCTTTTGGTCCCATTTGTTTCTTGAGTAGGTCTCTCATCTGTTTTTGAACATCGATTTGTTCTTTTTGTTGATCCACATGTTCTTTCTGAAGTGCGACCTGTTCTTGTTGATATGGAGTAATGACGCTTTCTTGCACAGCGCTTTCGACTAGTTTTTTAATTTCTTTATAGGGATGTACGCCATGGAGTTCGTAGTAGCTTCTGGCTCTGGGTGTTTGTACTTCTCTTCCGCCGCCGACCAGTCCAAAAAATTTTGCTTTTTTTTCTCCTACTTGTATCCCACCTGCAGCAAATGATTGATCGGCTCCGAGGCCAAAACCGGATTGGCTGATTGGAATGATTGTTCCAAACCCGAAGATTTGCCCGAGTACTCCTTGTTCTGAATTAATGTCTGATATTTTGTCGTATCTGAGGGTTCTTTCTCTTTTTGTTATGATGCCGCCGCTGAAAACAATTCGAAGGTTTGAAATGATGTATTTATGGGACCTGCGATACCATTCGACTAGGAGAAAACCGAGAATAGACATGCATACGCTCCAAATAGGGATGAAGAGCCCTGCAGCATCTAGCCACCCTAATGATGCCATTAGCCCAATGCCTCCAGCGACAATGCCGAGATAGAGGAAAAAAATACTCCATCGGATGGTGATTAGTGAGGCGATAACGCCAACCAACAATAATACGAGACCCCAAACCACTACCACCATATACCATTCCTTAAATACATCAGTATACTCCGAAAAGTTAACCAACCACAATATCAATACTCCCCACACTATCAGAAATATACATAGGAATTGTAATTTCATAAATGAGAGCGGGTGTGGTGAAAGCACTCTTTCTATGTGTTCATTTCTTAATGATTCTTCTTGGTCCATCCTCTACCTTCATTTGTTTCATCTTTGTTTTGGTTTTAAATTTATTGGTCTTGTAGTATAACAAAAGAAATGTAACTGCAACAGTAGAAAAAATCATTATTAATAATGATGCTGTTTTGTCAAATTCTGCTGGGTAGAAATAGAAAACGAGGCGTATGAGTGTGTATGATGTTGGAAGTATAATGTACGGAAGAAGTTTCCATCGTCCTGGTATCTCATCGGTGGTTTTTATTAAAAAAACAATCATATGCGCAATAACTAGTGAGACAATAGCGATAATGGAGAGCCAGCCAAAGATTGAAAAGAGTGCCATATACCAGTTTTGATTAAGAAGAAAGGAGACGTAGAAGAAGACGTATGAGAATAAAAACAATAAAATCAGATATAATGGTTTTTGAAATATGTGGGATTTGATATTTGCCAAATCATAGATCATGTCGACTTTTCTTCTTTTGTCTTCACCGACATAACTTGGTCGCATGCCCATTCCTAGGAATATGAGAAGTATGAGAAAACCAAGATGCCCCGGGTGTGCGAGATCGATACTTGATAGAAAGGAGAAAAACCCTTCTGAAAATCTGTAGAGGTTGGTGCCAAATGTCTGTATTCCTGAGGCAAATGAGTAATAGGTGCCTGCGGAGAGGTTAAATGATGTGTTGCTGAGGAGAAAGAAAAGGCAGAGAAGCAACATGGATGCCGGTAGGAAGAACGGTCCAATGAATAGAAATGAATTTGATATCCATTCAAATATTCCTTTTTTTTCTTTTTTAGGTTTTACTTTTCCATAGTGGATGTTTACATGAAAATGAGATATCCCGCTCATTGTTGCTGTGTATCCTAGAGCGTGGCATATGGTTTGAAAGAGGATGCCTGTGAAGTTTGTGAATCGACAGAGAGGCATGTGTTTTCGTTTTATTTTTGATAAATAATACTTATAACTCTCAATAAACAGTAGTTGAATAAACCAAAATAGCAGTACGCCTAGTAACGGTGCGAGTGCTGCAAAAAGCAATACATCTACAGGTGATATGTCCATCTCTCTCCATTTTTGGTAGGGAGCATAGTGTATAAAATCTTTTTTGATATAGAAAATGATATGTATCATTTACAAGATAATGGTTACCTGGTGGCAGTAGATGGTGGAATTTGCAAACAAAGACAGAACCAAAGTACGAACCGGTGTTGTTCTAGATTCTTATATAGTAAATGAGTTAGACTCTATAGTTATGTCGTCAAGAGATTTAGGATGTACACGTTCAGAAGTCATTAATGCAATATTAAATGCATTTTTTTACAGCGATGTTAAACATCTTAAACAAGCCAGAGGTTTTGTTATTGGAAACAGAAGAGGATTGTATCTAAAAAAGAAGAAAACCCGTTAAACCGCTTACTCGATATTGTCTTTTTGCTGTCGTATAAATCACAGATACATGAACGCTATATCTCTCTGCTATCTCCTTTTGATTGTATCCATATTCTAGACGTTTTTCGATTGTTTTACGTACAGAACTTAGGTAGGGATTACAATAATATACAATAGAAAAACATCTTAGTAGGTCCATATTTAAACAATTTCGACCTCTATTTTTTCTCCAGAATAGCTATATGCCTTCCATGCTTTTCCACTAAATGGCATTGCAGCAATAATATGTATTTTTCCGTATTTACTAAAGAGATGCAAATCTGCATCTGAGGGTCTTGCGAAAGGGGAAGGGTGGCTATGAACAGTACCAACAATTGAGAAATCTATAGGGCGCATATGCATCTGAAATATTGCATGGGAATCACCAGAAATAGTGCCTGGTATAATGACAACTTCTGTAATTGTATCTTTTACTTTGTCATCAACGCGTAGGAGACCACCAAACTCATGAGGAAAACTAGATTTTGCACATTCAAAAATAAGGTTTAGGCATTCTCTTTTAATCTTCC
>JAIWHQ010000051.1:0-8790 GCA_048629575.1 Thermoplasmatota archaeon
CTTGGATTTATAGGTTTTGACTGCGTTAGAGGCTACGGATTCGGGTTGTACCCGTTTCCGAATTTTACTCAACCTGGATGATATACCCTTTCAGCACCTTTTTGGCGTGACAAATCTTTACGGCATGTATCTGTACCTGATGCCTGCCAAATCTGGGGAGTTATCCTACCCCATTTTGCTGAAGAGCCGCCTTAATGTGCCATTACCCAAAAGCACAGCAACACTCATCGCTGCCCGCTTCTTCGATTTCGCGACAGTGGCGCTCTTTCTCCCAGTAGTGTTGGTCACTTTCTGGGATCAGGTTCATACGTGGGTTCGGATCGGGTCGCGGCTTTTTGTAGGGAGCGTATTCCTTTTGGGCATTGGATTGCTCTGGCTTATCCGGAATCCTTCCCGATCTGAGAAAATTCAACAAATCAAACCAACTTCCCATCTTGTCGTACTTCGTCTTTGGAATTCATTTGTCAAATTGATGGATAGCATGCAAGCCATAGACCAACGGGGAGGATATTGGCGTTTGTGGGCGCTGACCATCGCGATTTGGATTTGTGTGCAAACCAATTTTTATATAATCTTTTATAAATTCCATATTATCAATAAATGAACCCAATTATTTGTTTATAAGTTTTTCCCGTATCTTAGGTTGAATTATGTCAATCAAAAAATTTTTATAACGACAACATGTTAATAATATCATAAGGGGAACTAAATATGAAAAAAGGAAAAACTTTGATC
This sequence comes from Thermoplasmatota archaeon, assembly GCA_048629575.1. Classification (GTDB taxonomy): domain Archaea; phylum Thermoplasmatota; class E2; order DHVEG-1; family DHVEG-1; genus JAUWYM01. The sequence continues at coordinate 736 of JAIWHQ010000051.1, forward strand.
TTTGCAATATTATTTATTCAGTTGATACTGATCACAAGTAGTATTAATGCAGTTCATATCCCACCAGACAACAGACAGATGGAAAAATCAGGTAGCAAGACAATAGAAATTGTTCAGCAGTTTTCCACACCTGAAATTAGAGAACACAGTGAATTTATTACTATCCATCTAAAAGAAACTAATTCTTTTGTAATGATGAATGGGAAACCAATATTGCCCGCTTTTTTACAAACATTTGAGTTTCCACTTGGAACCCGGTTAAAAGATATACAATGTGTCTGTTCTGATGTAAATGACTTGTCAGTTTCAAAAAAGATTACTCCTGCATCAAAACCAGTTACAGTGTATCAAAAAGAAGAGAAAGTTCAACCAGAGATAGACAAAGATATCTACACAGCGGACCAGTTATATCCCGAGAGCTGGTATTCCTACAAACTTACCGGGGGTTTAAATAAAGACAATGTAGAAACGACTTTTTTAACGATACAGTTGAATCCCGTACGGTACAATCCAATGAAAAACACGGTGCAATTTGTCCGCTCCATCAAACTTGACATCACTTATGAAGAACCAAAAGAAAATTATGTTTCTTTAGACGAATATGATCTACTTATCCTTTCTTATGATCGATATGCTCCTCTTCTTGAACGTCTTGTACAACATAAAAACAATTTTGGTGTGAGAACAAAACTTGTCACACTTCAGGAGGTGTATGAAGGAGAATATTTCAATGTACAAGGAAGAGACAATCCTGAAAAGATAAAATATTTCATTAAAGATGCAAAAGAAAACTGGGGCATTCTCTATGTGATGCTTGTCGGTAACTTTAGAAAAATGCCGACGCGCTATGCCCATCTGGAGACAGATGCTGGAGGTATCTATGAAGAGTTAAAATTTGCTTGTGATCTCTACTATGCAGATATCTATGATTCTGAAGGGGATTTTTCAAGTTGGGATACCGATGGTGATGAAATTTATGGCGAATGGGCTAATTCAATGGAAGATAGTGTGGATCTAGCTCCTGATGTTTATGTTGGTAGACTTGCTTGCATGTTTGGCTTTGAAGTCAGAACAATGGTGAATAAAATCATTGATTATGAACAAAACACGTATGGTTCAGACTGGTTTAACACCACGGTTGTCTGTGGAGGCGATACGTTTGATAAAGGCTGGGAAGGTGGAACTGACTATAACGAGGGAGAAGAAGCAAACGAAAAAGCGCTTGAATACATGTCAGGATTTGATCATGTACGTATCTATGCGTCATTGGGGAACTTAAAAACGGCAACGATCCATGACGAAATAAGCAGTGGTGCTGGTTTTCTCTATTTTGTTGGTCATGGAAATCCTAAAAATTGGGCGACTCATGAAAACGGAGACTATATAAATTGGACTGAAGGGTTTACCAATGAAGATATGATGAAACTGTCACATAAAGGAATGTATCCAATTTTAATGGTTGGTGGATGTCACAACAGTGAATTTGATGTGACGCCGCTAAACATTATTAAAGGTCTCTTAGAAGAAGGTTTTCATTACTTTTCAAGTGACCCTGAGGATTTTGGTTCCTACTGGACAAAAAACTGGGTTCCTGAGTGTTGGAGCTGGGTGTTTGTCAAGAAAAGAAATGGTGGCGCAATTGCATCTATGGGAAGCACGGGATACGGAGGTGTACGTATCGGAGATTACAACAACAATAGCATTCCTGACTGTGTCGAAGGATTGGATGGCTGGTTTGAAACACAGTTTTTCAGGTTATATAACGAGGAAAACATCGATATTCTTGGAGAGACATATGGACAGACAGTAACTGATTATGTGAACAATTTCCCAGTATATTCTGATAGGTATGATTGTAAAATTGTTGAAACACATGTCTTACTTGGTGATCCCAGTCTTAAAATCGGTGGATATCAATAAAAAAAAGATTGAATAACCTAGACTTATGTCTAGGTGTTATACGAGCGAATTAACCAGGCATTTCGTGGGATCTTTTGATAGATGTTATAGAGTGGTTCTTCCAAAGCAGGTTTTCGACATGCTTCTTGTCGTATTGAATTGTTGTCAAAAGACCAGTAATATTTCCGCATGTATTTTCCGTTTTCTCTGCATTCTTCTTGCCTAAGTCTTAGAAGTTTTTCTCTATGCAACTCATAAAATAAAGAGCGTGTGTATTTGTCAATTGTCATATCTTCAATTTCTCTTTCACCATGAAAGATCTCTTCAACAGTTTTGGCAAGAACTTTTGCATCTTCTTTTTCCATTTCAAATATGTTTTCTAACGCCTTTACAAACAGTTTTTTCATTTTTCGTCACCACAAACCTATTTTTGTCAGTTCTGCTTATAAAGCGTTGTTGTACAACTGTTACCCGCCTTCTTTACAGTTGTTACCTAAAAAAATTTATACGATTTTTTTAAAAACAGTAACAGAAAGAGTTTAAACTGTTTTTCAATATTTAGTACTTCATGACCAATTACATTTTTCGAAACTATAGTGAGCAAGTAGGCATTGGAAAAATCATTTGTCTTGCAAGAACCTATCAAAAACATGCTCAGGAGATGAAGACGACGGTACCCGAATATCCCCTACTTTTTTTGAAACCTGAAAGCTCTGTGATATTTAACAATGAATCCATTATTATTCCTAAAATGTCTTCATGTTTGCATCATGAGGTTGAACTTGGTGTCGTTATTGGAAAAGACGGGAAAAATATCACACAAGACAAAGCAATGAGTCATGTATTAGGCTATCTCGTTGCACTTGATATTACAGCAAGAGACATTCAATCTGTTGCAAAAAAGAATGGTTGGCCGTGGAGTATTGCAAAAGGATTTGACACTTTTTCACCTATTAGTGACGTTGTTTTAAAAGATGCGGTGTCTAATCCTTTGGATCTTAGTCTTGAGTTGAAAGTCAATGATGTAGTAAAACAGCAGTCTAACACAAAATATATGATGTTTTCAATTGAAAGAATCATTGAATTTATCTCAGAAGTTATGACTCTTAAAAAGGGGGATTTGATTCTTACAGGAACTCCAGAAGGTGTAGGTGAGATAGTTGAAGGAGATATCATTGAAGCAGATTTAGGAGATATTTGCTGTTTAAAGGTTGATGTGAAAAAAGAGAAATAATCAGAGGATTTTTTCTTTTAAGATACATGTTTTACATTGTTTTTGAGAGGTAGGTTCTCCGCACTTATTACATTTATTGAGTTCTGCTGGCGGGTATTTTTCTAGAAGTAATGTTTTTATGCTATCGTAACTGTTGATAATACTATGTCGTGTGCCGGGATTAACTGATTCCAGGTTGTCGATGATATCTCGATAGTATCGTCTAGAGGCACGAAGAGAATATGGGCATTCCGCATTATGAAATTCTATGTTTTTTAAGATTGCATAAAGCATTATTTCTTTTTCTGGGATCACGCGAAGAGGCATAATACGTGGCACGAGACCAGGTTGGATTTTTTTATGTGGACCGAGTCTAGCAAGTTTTTTCATATCTCCGTTGATAAAATTCATGAGAATTGATTGAGACATATCGTCAAGATTATGACCCGTTACTAGTTTGTCAATACCAAGTTCTTTTGTCTTTGTGTTTAGGCAGAACCGTCGAAACACGCCGCAATAGGTACATTCCCCAAGTTCATCATTTGGAGATGTTATTTGATCCATAGTTTTTCCAATTGCATCCTTAAATGATATGATATGATGTTGTATTCCAAGTTTTTTACAATTGTTGACGGTTACTTTGATGCTTTCATCTCGGTAGCCTTTAATTCCTTCATCAACAGTTATTGCGTATAATGATATATTTGTCCGTTTTGAAAAGATATCATGCATTAGATGAAGAGTAACAATACTGTCTTTTCCACCTGAAACAGCAATTCCTATTTTTGATCCTTCTTCTGTTTTTCCTTGTTTTTTGAGTTCTTTTTTAACTCGTTTTTCAAAATATTCGAAAAAATGGTTTTTACAAAGATGCGTTCCATTGTACCGGATAAAGGTTACCGCTGGTTTTTTGCATTTAAGGCAATGAATTGTCATTACAAACCCTGTTGAAGTAAATCTGCCTGTATTTCAAAAGCTATAATCGGATGTTCTAGTTCAAATACCTGAATTGTTCTTGGATGTAGCTCACCAAAAAAACCGATCTCCTGATTATCTTTGACAATAGAAGCACATCTTCCCTCAATAAACGCTGCATGATTGTTTTCTTTTATTGAATATGTACATCCTATATCTCTTAGAACAGCTTCAACAATCGATTTACTTTCAGTAAAGTTTGCCTTTGCATCAATTTTGAGTCCTGCGAGATTACGACGGTTCTTAGCGCGTTCATCAACTATAGTTCCTAGTTCAAATATCTGCTGAGGCAACGGATGATGTCTATTCTCATTTAGTATCTTAAGAAGTGATGGCAACAGACCAGTACGTAGCCCCGCATATTCTTCACCTATGGGGTTTTCTATCTCAACCATAGTTCCAATTTTAAGTCCCATATTGGTAAATTCATCGTTTTCATTAGAAATAGTAAAGGTCGTAACCTCGTTGAATCCTAGTCCAATCATTATGCTTCGTAAACTCTCCAGTAAGTCATGATGGGGCAGGGTTTTTCCAAATGTTAACGCCTGAGGGAAATCTGTTTCAAAGACATCAAAGCCATATCCAATTGCGACATCCTCGACAAGATCAATTTCATGGAGAATATCTGATCTCCAAGCGGGTATCTCAACAGTAAGTTTACCACCGTCGGTTATAGAAGAGTTATATCCCATTTTCCCCAGACAGTTTATAATTTCTTTTTCTTTAAAGTTCGTCCCTAAAATCCTGTTGACATAATCAACTGATAAATCCCTTTTAGTAGGATTTAGACCAGGGGAAAGATAGATTTTGTTTTCATCGTTAACAGTGGTGCTATAGATTTGACAGCCTCTCTCAGCAAGAGCAGTTGATACTATGTTTAATGCATAGTTGATTGCTTTTCTGTCAGTACCTGTAACATCGATAAAGATCTCTTTAGTATATGGCGTTACCTCAGTGAGACTACCGTTGATAATTGGAGGAAATGAAAGAACATTGTTGTTGGCATCGACAATAAGTGGATATTTGTCAAATCCTTCAAGAACATGAGCGTAATCCACTCCTTTTTCATGTTTTTTTAGAATTTCTCGAAGCGTCATCGAATCGTCCTTTGCAAGTGGAACAAATTGCACGGAATCTGGATCAACAGCTTTATACGTAAAAGGAGGAGTCACAGGTTCGAAATTATGAACGCCAATAGCTACCTTTTTTCTGTTTCTTCCAAGCCCAAAATGAAGTTTTTCCTGGAGACCCATTAGTGATGCGATAAGCTCATCGGTCATCGTCACATTTTTTATTAGCGCAGTTGTCACAAAAGGCCGTACCTTTTTAACAGAGGGATCTACATTCAATGAGATATCTGATTTTAAAACGCTGTATTTCTTTATTCCTGTTTCAAATCCAAAAAAAGCTCGAGAGGCACGTGCAACACCTTCAACAGACGTCAGGTCAGGCCGGTTTGGGAAAAATTCTATACTAAGCTCATCTCCTTCGATCTTATCGAAATCACCGCCGATCATCGGTAGTTTCTCTATAAGTTTATCCTTTGGAATTTGATATCCAAGAAGATCAAGGAATTCGTTATAATCAAATGTTACAACAGGCATATAGAGAGGTGAATATATTTTTGGTATATTTGATTTTGGTGAATAAAAAGAGAAATACTGTCTATGACAAATTCTCATTCAAAATCTCATGCTAAATAAAGCTTTATATACAATACTTGTTTTCATTTTTGGAAAGTAATGGCAAAAACTTTGATATTAAACATTGACCGTGATGACGATTTTGGGAGAAAAGCAAAGGTAAAAAGCCCCATTATCGGTGTTGAAAATAATTTAGATGCTGCCATTAAACTGGGACGTGCAGATCCTGAGGATTCAGATCTGAACGCTATTTTTCTTGCCATCTCAACGTATGATAAGTTAAAAAAAGAAGGAAAAGACGTAGAAGTAGCAACACTCTGTGGAGACATACATGTTGGTATAAAGTCAGATCAAATACTAGCTGAGCAATTAGAAATTGTAATAAGAGAGACAAATGCGACAGAAGCGATTGTGCTTTCCGATGGTGCAGAAGATGAATACATCCTTCCTGTGATACAATCCAGGATAAAGATAAGCTCTGTGCAACGAGTAAGTGTCAAACAAAGTAAACAAATTGAAGATGCATATTACCGTATTATAAAACTAATTGATGATGACAAAGTCAAAAAACAATTTTTACTCCCCATCGCACTCATTCTTCTTGTGTGGGCGATATTTGCCATATTGGATTTGGCTGCTAGTGGATTTGGTGCAATAATTTTCACTCTCGGCGTATATCTTCTCGTACGTGTATTCAACTGGGAGAAAAGCATATCTATAATTTGGAATGAGATGAAATCAGGTCTTCTTACCGGTAAGCTTTCGTTTTACACTTACATTATATCCCTTGTTATCATAGCAGTCAGTCTTTTCTATGCCTACAACAACACTAATTTTAATACAGAGTTACTTTGGGTGATTCCTATTTTGGAATTTCTTAATAGCATAACATGGGGAATTGTGGGAGCAGGACTTCTTGCCTCATTTGGACGAGTAACAGATATGTATGTCAGAGAAAAAAAGGTAAACTGGTCATATTGGATTGTTCCTTTCTCGTTGTTTGCATTTGGATTTATCGCATCAGCAATCTTTGAATCATTATATTATTCAATCATCAATGATTTTTCCATTGAACCGTTTCTCACGCCGCATTTCATTGGATATATCTCTGTAGGAATCCTCATAGCATTTATTGGAGCAGTCACGTATCATTACATAAGAGAACTATATACTTTAGAAAGACATGAGAAAGCCATCGAAGAACAGACCACAAAACTTTTAGAAAACGCCGAATAAAACAAGAGTATCCCGTTAAAAACAAAGATGCAATTTGGTTACCTTTAATAAACAGTTATGTATTCCCATCAGCGGAATATGCCACTCATCGAAGGATTATTGATTTTTTTTGCTATCGTAGCAATATATGCTTTTTCAACCTTTGTTTTACATAAAAAAGGCGTTCTTAAAAAATACAATATTTCCTTTTGGGGTCCTGCTCTTATGTGGCGGACAAGTAAAGGAAAAAAATTCCTTAAAAAGATTGCAAAAAAAGAAAGATTCTGGAAGGCATTTGGAAGCTCAGGGATTGTTCTTTGTTTTGTCATGATGATTTTAATGACGGCGATGCTTATCTGGCAAGCATGGCTTGTTTTTGGATTTACTCCTGAACAAAAAGAAGCAATGCCTGGTCCAGAGATTGCACTAGTACTTCCTGGGATCAACCCAATACTTCCTCTTGAATTCGTTGGATATATCATCCTTGCTCTTGTTGTTGCTATGGTTGTTCATGAATTTTCCCATGGCATCCTTACAATTGCAAGTAAACTTAAAGTAAAATCACTTGGAATTCTATATCTTATTGTGCCCATTGGGGCATTTTGTGAGCCTGATGAAGAAGAATTAAAAAAGGCAAAGACAAAATCGCGGATGAGGGTATATGCTGCAGGACCGACTTCAAATTTTGTTGTTGTCTTACTGAGCATTCTCGTTTTTTCTTTTGTTTTTATGTCTGCAGTTCAACCTGCAGCAGACGGAGTAGGTGTTTTTAACGTAGGAAAAGGTACTCCTGCTGAAGAAATTGGTCTTTCTCAAGGCATGATAATTATAAGTATCAACAATACCAATGTAACAAATATCGAAGGATTTTTTGAGGTCATGGAGAAAACACGATCTAATCAGCCGACAAGTATCTCTTATGCAAAAGGGGAAAAAACATTTACAAAAGAAGTAACACTTGCAGATAAATCGAATTATACCAAAAATCAATCTCATATCGGTCAAGGGTATTTAGGTGTGGGTACTTCAGATGTACATAAAGGATTTCTGTCGGTTTTGAAGAATCCATTTAAGGGATTTCCTGATGGTTTTTTGCTCTTCTACATCCTG
>JAIWHQ010000052.1:0-8787 GCA_048629575.1 Thermoplasmatota archaeon
ACATTCAATGGCTTCCCACTGCTATAATGTTTGTAACTACGGGCAAGCGAATAGATATTTGCAAGGATCGTGGTAAATGTCCATAATGGCGGAAACCAGTTATCTTCATCCTGGTTAATTGTTCTGATGTATTCCTTAACAAGGCTTTCAAGCAAAGGAAAACGAGAAGTAATTATTGATGATGTATTAATTGTTCTTATGGTAATTGCTTTACTTTCACCTGTTGTAGAATCAAGTTTTCCTATTTCTATATCAATCGTAACCCTTGCTATCCAGTAAGTCATATGGTCCTTCTCAGCCTTAGGTCCAATAATCCCATCAATCAATGGAATGTCATTATGTGGGCGTGTCAAATGCATATCCATGGTTGAAAAAGTTATATCATGCATTGAGGTGATTGGATAAGTCTCTCCATCTAAAATGACCACATTGATTGCATATCGTCCATCGTTGAACATGTCATAGAGATAATTACTGGTGAGATAGACATTCAACTCCTGCATAATTATCTCTTTGCAACGATTCTGGTTAACCTCATAAGGAGTTGATCCATAGGGGTTATTACCTGGATCGCATACATTTAAAACTGGTTCTTTACCAATTTTTTTTAACCCTTTCATACCAACAATGTTTAATGCAGTAGCAATATCTGCCTCAGCGTAACGAATAAGATTCTCAATTTCATTAAAATCGATAGTACCTGCAATTTCACTGGCTTTCTGCATTTCCAACTGTGAGATATAGACTGTGGTAAAACTGCTTCCAAGTATGAGGAAGACACCGATGACTGAGAATGGAATACGAGCATGATCATCATGAAGGAAACGTTGCATCATCCGCGCACCTTCCAAATAGTCAATACAATCTCAGCTTTATTGATTGAGATCCGTTCAAACAAAAAGATTGAAAGTTGTTCTTTCACATTCTGAATAATATCAGTTATTGGTTCTTCGAAATATTTTTCAATAAAATCAAAGACAAAGTCAACAAACATCTCGATATAAGGATAAATAAAACCATGGACGATCATTGTCACATTTTCTTTAATACATGCCTCCAGTGCATCAAATGCCTCAAATACTGATCCTAACGTAGTCTGAAGCATGCTTTGAATGGTTTCGTTGACCTTCTCAACTATCCCTTCTGCAATAGGATTAGAAATACCCGTGCTAAGACCTGCAAATACGTTATCTACTGATCCAAGCGCCTCACCCATGAAGTTATTTACTGCATTATTAGTAAAATTACTAATCGCAGTTTTCATTTTATCAAACCCATAGGTGAGTGTTGCGTTGACAATACCTGGAAATACTGTTGCATTGCTTGCATTTTTAATGCCATCAATAAGAAATCCATCAATCAATGCAGAAACATTCTCCTTTATTGCAATTGATGCATTAGAATAATTTCCAAAGGGATGGGTTCCATTGACAAAACCACTAAGAATTCCAGAGACGTTTTCAAAAAGGGGAATCTTTCCAAGGATGTCACCAAAGAGTGTATTATATATCCAGTGTCTAGTAAACTCAATATGAATATCTCCAATGTCAAGCACTGGCGAATACGGCATCATAATGAAACCTCGTGCGACATGACAATCTACATCAGGTGGTGTTGGACCAACATATAGTTCACCTCCAAAATCCACACCTTTTATCGGATGCCACCACGCAGTCAGATTAAAATTATATTTATCTCCAAGATACGTATTAAAAAATCTTGTTATCTCATTTTTCAAATGCCGATCAAAGTCACCTGTGAAAAAGTTAAATCGGTTCGTACCCAGAATTGAGAGGGGAAGTCTGAACTGACATCCGAGATTTTCTGCGATAAGGTTCGCATGTGTTTTATGCAGCTGCTCACGAGCAAGCAGCCAGTTTGTTATTGTACCATAAAGGCCTTCTGACGAGTTATCAATACCAATATCTCCTGCGATATCATCCAAAATATCGCCACCGACTTTATAGCTAAATTTGTCCACACGAGATACCAAAAACATGTTTAATGCTTCATCTGCAACATGCTCACGATGTGTTTCAATTGAGCTTTCAATAGCAATATTGCTCTGCAATGCTGGAAGTAAAACAGCTCCTGAGATTGAGACCATGACAATGAAGAGAACAGCATCGTACATTACAGAAACGCCATAGGTGTTTTTCACAAATTTTCTCTTTTTCGTCATCTTTCATTCCACATGATAATTGTTAGTTTTCCTGGTGTTGTCTGCGCCTCGTTTAAATAAATACCAACGTTTTTTGAGACAGCAACACGATCTCCAATGCCTTCAGGCAATTCTTCAGGAAAATCTTCAAAGCCTTCATCCCAGCTTATTCGTACGATAAAATTAACATCAGCAGCTTTGTACTCATCACGTAAAAGATTAAGCGGATTGATGTCGGTTTGCAAGAGTGGCAGGTCAACAATCCCACCTTCTTTTATGAAATAGCAGTCAGGATTGGTTAGTTTTGTCGCGATAAAATATCCAGTCTGATATTTTTCAAGGCTGTCAATTCGTTGTTCATAGGCCATATAGGTATTTGCAATTAACAAGATAAAGAGGGTGAATCCAATCATCACAACTGATAGTGCCGGAAGTGATGTGAATTCTTCAGAGACAGCATTTTCGTCTTTAAGAAAAGCCTTAAATGATTTTCTCTTACTCAATTCTTCCCCCTAAAAAGAGAAATAATTTGTACTATATATAATTATAGTCACTATTATTAATGTTTTATAAAATACTATTTTTTAATATGTTGCTTATTCCAAACAGCACCAATTAACAATCGTATCAACTTTGCTGCAAGAAGCGATGTCTCACCATGATCATATGCTGGACATACTTCAACTACATCAAAACCTACAAGTTGCTGTGAGAAAGCCTCAACAACTTCTAAAACATCAAAAGGTGTAAGCCCAAATGGCTCCGGAGTGCTTGTTCCAGGAGCATATGCAGGATCTATAACATCAATATCGAGTGTGAGATATACTTTCTTATCCTTAAGATATCTTTTTGTATCTTTTATCGTCTCAGAAACTCCATTTTTACGAATTGAAAAGGCATCACGGTAAAAAAGCCCTGCTGTTTTTGCATCATTAAATTCTTCTTTTTCAGCAGATCTTACTCCTAGCATTGCAATATTTCCTATATCGATATGATCAGCAACCCGTCTCATAGCACATGCATGATTATACATATTGCTTTCATATCTTTCTCGATAGTCCATATGTGCATCAAGGAAAAGAACAGCGGTATCTTCAGAAAAAGCCTTAATAATTCCTGGAGTTATTGAATGCTGTCCACCAAGCGCAATGGGAAATTTATCTACTGTAACAAGCGAAGAGGTAAAACTCTTAACTTTTTCAACCATCTCCTCATGGCCAAGATTATCTACATCAAGATTTCCATAATCATGCACTTGTACATCTTTTAAATCCAACCCCGTTCTTAGATCATATGTCTCAAAATTCCAACTTGCCTGCCGTATTTCTTTTGGAGCTTTTTCTACACCATGTCGAAAAGATGAGATTTTTCCATACGGAACACCAAAAATAACAAACTCTGCCTTATTAAAATCTGCTTCTGCATCTGCAAAATAGTCTGGAAAAATCATACGAACCAAAATCAAATAGTAATACTCAAATCGATGTTACACCCGAGTTATTTTCTTTTTACCAAGCGCTTCTAAATACATTATTTCGTTACCCGGTGCAAGTTTACCTTTGTATTCATCTGGAATTGGCATTTCAAAGGTTTCGTATGTTTCAAGATCCATAAGTTGAACAGTATCTTCACCCATCAAAGAAAGAATCTGTGCGTTTCTTTTATCAATAATAGGAATATGCACCTTATGTTTGACAGGATGAACAACACTTCTTTTCTGCCCATCAAAAATACCAATTGCCTCTATTCTTGCTTTAGATTCACCATGCTTCCCAGGTTTTGACGTAGATATACTCATAATTTTACATGGCTCATCATCTAGTATCACATACCTGTTTACTCGTAGCAATCTTACTTCTGATAATTCTTTCATATTTTACTCACCTTTAGGTACTTTATATACAATATCATGTTCTCGAACTCGATCTTTCACTTTTATACCAATTGCATCTCCTGGTTTTGCAATTTCAATAGGATTTTTCTCTACTTCCATCCGGTCAACGTTTTGGGTAAAATCTGTATGAGCACCAACGATATGAATCGTATCACCAGTGTGTAATTCACCGTCTGTTATTTTTATAGCTGCAACATTAATATGTGTAAAATAATGTTCAATGACACCAATTTTTTCTTCAACCATAGACTCACAACCTATAATACAATAAGGTATACTTATATCTGTCACATTTATTTTGCTGGTACTATCTCATAGATTGCTTTTTTCCCATGTTTTGTACACGTAAATGCTTCCCATTTTGAATCCCAAGACATAGGGTTTCCACAAACCGGACATGCTAAATTTTCAACTACTTCCCTTTGACTTCTAATTCGTGTTTTTACAACCTCAACCTTTATTTTTTCATCAGGACTTAACGAATCCATTACATAAATAACGCCATTAGGCGGTAAAAATGGAGTATTGTCAATTTTCCCTCTTTTTTTTCGATATGCCTTCATCTGCATCTTATATTTTTCCATCATTGTTTGTCTTCGGCCCATGTGTTTTCACCAAGTTGCATCTTGCGAATAATAGATATCTTTTATAAGTAATTTACTTATGGGTTTTTTCATAAGTATTTTTTACATTTATATCAAGTTTATCCAGAAATTTAATAAACTTCAACGACATATGTTTCATGTTAACAGTGGGGAAGCAGAGGCAGGAAAGCACAGTCGGGAACGTAACCACAGTATGGAAGACAAAAAGGAGAGAAATAACAAACCTCCTAAGAAGCTATACGTTCCTCAGTTTCTCTCCTCATTTCAAAAAAATGGAATCTATTGGAAATAGGCAAAATATCTGAATGTGCCATTGTACTAAACCATCACTACTTTTATCTTGTATAATCCATATACCATCGTGATAATGAAATCAACTGAAAACCTTCCACATATACAAGAAGCTCTCAAAAATCTAGGGATATCAAAACTTTATCCCCCTCAAGAAGAAGCGATTCCTTATGCACTAGCAGGAGAAAACATTGTTCTTTCTATTCCCACAGCAGCAGGGAAAAGCCTTATTGCGTATCTATCGATCATTCATCAGTTAAAAAGTAAAGGTGGGAAAGCGCTCTATATTGTGCCGTTACGGGCACTAGCAAGAGAAAAATATGAGGATTTAAAACGTTTTGAAAAACTAGGATTTAAAGTAGGTATTTCAACTGGAGATCTTGATGAATCAGATCCTCGAATCGCCAGGTATGATATTATTATATGCACGTCGGAAAAAGCAGATTCTCTCCTGAGACATGGCATTAATTGGCTTGACACAATAAAGGTTCTTGTCATCGATGAAATCCATCTTATTCATGACCCAAAACGAGGGCCAACCCTTGAAGTAATTATTTCTAGATTTAAAGCACTGAATCCAGATACACAACTTATTGCACTTTCAGCAACAATAAAAAACGCAGTTGAACTTGCAGATTGGCTAGATGCAAGGCTTATACAATCTGACTGGCGACCCGTGACTCTGAAAGAAGGCATATTTTATAAAAATCAGATCAAATACAACGATGGATCCATTGAAAAAATAAAAGGCGATAAGAAAAAAGCGGTAGAATGTTTGGTTAAAGAATCCATAGATGACGGTGGGCAGACGCTTGTTTTTGTAAATAATAGAAGATCAACGGTTTCTCTTGCAAAAAAATTATCTGTTGTACTGGTAGATACAATAAAAGATCAAGAAAAAAAAGACTTGAAGAACCTAGTTCATTCTATTGAACAGGAGCAAATGGAGAACACTTCAATTGTGCAGACACTTGCATCATGCATAGAAAAAGGAGTTGCATTTCACAACGCTGGTCTTAGCAACATACAGAAAAAAGCAGTTGAGCAAGGATTTAAAGATCGGGTTATCAAATGTATCGTTGCAACACCAACTCTTGCTGCTGGTGTTAATATTCCGGCAAGACGAGTAATAATTCGAGATCTCTATAGATACGATGCTAACTTTGGTATGGTACCAATACCTATTCTTGAATATAAACAACAGGCAGGACGAGCAGGTCGCCCAGGATATGACAAAACAGGAGAGGCAATAACGATTGCTAAAAATAGTGAACAACAGGATCAAATATTCTTTAACTATGTACTTGCAGATACAGAACCTATCTATTCAAAGTTAGGAAATCAAGCAGCACTTCGAACGCATCTGCTTTCTGCAATTGCGACAAATTTTGTAAATGATGCAAAGAGTATTTCAAAATTTATCAATAGCACATTTTATGCATATCAGTCAGACAGCTACGCGATAGAAAGTGAAATTGATACTGCACTTGAATTTTTAGTATCCAATGAATTCATTGAAAAAATTGATACAGGTTATATCTCTACATTGTTTGGGACGAGAACGTCCTCTTTGTATATTGATCCATTATCTGCTCTGCAGTTAAAACAATCTCTTGAAAAATCTCCAAATAAAGAATTAACACCTCTTTCTTTTCTTCACGCGATATGTTCCACGCCAGATATTCGATCGCTTTATTTGAGAGGAACTGATTCATGGGTTGAAGAAAAAGCAGAACAACTTCAAAGTACCCTTCTTCTTGATGTGCCACATGGCTCTGGTACTGAGTATGAATGGTTTTTAAGTGATCTAAAAACAGCATTATTAATTGAAGATTGGATTGAAGAAATCCCGTATGATAGAATTGTTACTAAATATAATATCTGGCCAGGTGATATTCATAACGTTGTTGAAATTGCAGAATGGCTTTTGCATGGTTTAAGAGAATTTGCTCGCATGTATAATTTTTCTTGTGTCTCTGATGTAAGTAATGTTATTATTCGTGTACATAATGGATGTAAACAGGAACTTTTAAATCTTATTTCTTTGAAAGGAATCGGTCGGGTGAGAGCACGAGCGATATTTAATGAAGGTTTTAAAACAATAAATGACTTACGAGGCGTTCCTGTTGAAAGAATTGCAAATATTAAGACGATAGGAAAAGCTATTGCTACAAATATTAAAAATCAGATAGGGGAAAGTGAAAATATTGGAAATAAAGAGCTTGGTGAGTTCTAAGTGCAAAAGATAATAGGTGCAAAGGGAAAAATTCAAGATATTAATTCTTTTTTAAAGAAAATTATTACACTTTCCAGCAGATATGATATGGTGATACAAGTAGTAAATGCTGATTTTGTCTATGGTAAAGATCATCTATTTTCAGCTGTTGAACATACTATAAGGTCCTTTAAAAATCGGATGAACTCTTTGAATTCTCTCTCATTGGAGATGCTGTTGTATGCTTCGGGAGAAAGACAGATTCAAAAAGCTATTGAAAAGATAGGCATTAAAAAGAGGAATCAAAAAATTGCTTTTATTTTTATAAAGGAGAACAATAGAAAAATTTCAGATGATGAAGTCGAGCACGTGTTGTCAAGTTTAAATTTGAAAAGAGATGATAAGGTACTTGAAGGAGATGTAGATACCTTAAAAAGATTTGGCATCACTGAGGATGAATTAAGTACCATTCCAGAGAGTAAATATGGTGATCTTCTCCTTGAAAAAGTTGCTCTGGTTGATATCATCAAATAATGCCCGCATGAGGTAGCTTGGATATCCTGAGGGCTTGCGGAGCCTTCTACTCGGGTTCGAATCTCAATGCAGGCGTTCACTTTTACGCTAAAAACAAGTTCAAATCTTGTATTGTCTGATGGATATGAGGATGATTGAAAACAGTATAAAATGAGAAAAATATTGGAATAATTATAATGTAAGAAACATTTAAATTTTGACTTCTGATTAAAGATGATATGATTGATATTGCTCAACGCAGTTCTTTGAAATATCTTTTATTTGGAAGTCTTTATTTTACAGAGGGGGTGTTTAAAGCCGTTGGTCTAATAATTATACCTGTTTATTTTGTGGAAAAAGGTATTTCTCTTCCACTAACCACACTTGTTGTTGGAGTGGTCATGGTACCTTGGTCAATAAAGTTTGTGTGGGGTGGTATAGTTGATTATTTTATTCACCTAGGTAGAAAAATATTCATAATTCTGGGAGGTATTCTATTCGCTCTTGGTCTTTTTGCTGTCGCATTTATTGATCCAGGAGATTTTTTGATACCATTTGCATTTTTTTTATTCATCAGTGTCTCTGGTGTAGTCCTTCTTGATGTTGCTGTTGATGCTTGGGCAATTGAAATATCCCAACAGGATGAAAGAGGGAAAATCAGTGGTGCAATGTTTGCTGGTCAAAATAGTGGTTGGGCTATCAGCTCTTTTTTACTTGCCTTTATAGCCCAAACCATTGGTTATAGCTTTGTCTTTTTAGTAGCTGGTATAATCGTCATTATAGTAATTCTATTTCCACTCATGTTTAAGGAAATTAAAACGGTTAGAAAATCAGAAAAAATGAGGGCTCTCCTCATAGGCGAGTTTAGGAAAAAAACAACACAGATTATATCAATTTTCTCATTGATGCTTTATATTAACATTGGACTGTTATTGATTGCTATTCCATTGTATATGAGAGTTAGTCTTCAGTTGGATATAGCTCAAATAGGGTTTATTGTTGCAATATTTCCAGTGATGACAGCAGTCGGTTCGTTAGTTGGTGGATCGATAGCTGATAGATCGAGTAGGAAAATAATCCTCTATGTTTTTATCGGAGCAAGTATTTT
>JAIWHQ010000053.1:0-8716 GCA_048629575.1 Thermoplasmatota archaeon
GCTTGATGCTGAAGGACCTTCTTTTCTTAACATTTACGCGCCTTGCCGTCTCGGCTGGGCATACGCGCCAGAAAAGACTGTGAAAGTGTCGAAGATGGCGGTGGAAAGCTGCATCTGGCCGCTCTATGAATATCAGGATGGCAAATACCGTATTACTATTAAACCCAAGGAAAAGAAACCTATTGATGAATTCCTCAATATGCAGGGAAGGTTTGGTCACTTATTCAAATGGAAGGATGATGTACCTATTAAGGAATTTCAGAAAGAAAAAATTCAATTTAGACAATACTGAGTTCCGGAAAGAAGATATGCTAATGCTTCCTTTTTCCGATGAACAATTCGACATCGTCTGGGCATGGGGAACCGTACATCACACTACAGATCCGTATAAAGCTATTGAAGAATTGATGTAATAATTTTCGGTAGCATGCCTCAGAAGCAATATTTTTTTGAGACGCCAGCCAAGTGGGCAAGCTATATTACAATTTTTGAAATATTAAGATGGAGGAAAGTCGATGAAAAAAGAGATTAACATCCGCTGGGGATGGTTGAAGTTTATGTATTGGTACACCATCGTCGGAGCAGGAGGATTTGGTTTGGGGATAATTGTCATTCCCAACGCAATGAAATCTGGTTTTGGATGGCCCAGTCAAGATCCAATCGCCTTTGGAGTTACCGGTAGTGTCTACTTGTCATTCGCACTTCTATCCATTTTAGGCCTTAGAACTCCTCTTAAATTTGTGCCTGTTTTATTGCTAAAATATTTTGTAAGGTATTTTTCTATTGTTTTAGACTTATTCTTTGTTTTCATTCTTATTCCTCATTACCCTAAATACACAAAGGTAATTTAAATCTTTCGTTGTAAACAAAAATTAATACGTAACCAATACTTTCATGAAAACAACCTCCAATTTCCGAAACCGATATCTCTATAAAAACATAGTCTTACAACAGAGCATCATTTTATTTTTATTCAATATATATCGCTGGTCGCAACGGTATTGCAAACTTAGATTTATTCGCAGGATCATAGATACCTTTCTCATCAGCACTAAAGATCTCAATGTCACACGAAAAAACATCAACAAGATACTTCTTTGCATGTTTTAAATAATCTTTCTCATCAACATCAACAAGATATCGATTCCGATCATTTTCACTTAATTTTTTAATTTCACCAGGAAGTTTTCCAGCAAACTGTGAAACATTCTTTGCCATCGCTTTCAAATTTGGATCAGACATAGCTTGTTTCATGAGAACACCAACATTAAGCTTATTATCCATATGAAGCTCTATTGCTTTTCTAAAAATATCCTGTTTCCATGCTGGCGCAACATAAATACATATTTTTTTCGGTGAAATCTTTGTCACTTTAAGGATTTCACTTGTATCATCAATGATTTCTGAAAGAAGATATTCACCAACCTCATCTTGTTCATGTATTTCTTCAGAGTTAAACTTTGGATAGGGTTCATTTGAAACAAACACAGTTTTACCAAGAATCTGCCATAATTCTTCTGCAAGATGCGGAGTTACAGGAGTTAATAACGTTATCCAGATTTTTACAAACTTGTTAATTAGTGTTTTATTACCGCCGCCTCGTTTCAGATACCATTGAATGTCCCGCTGGCATTCAAAGAATAGTTCATTAGAAACAACACGTAAGTCAAAGTTTTCAAACGCGTCAACAATTTTTTTAATGCGTCTGTTAAGAATACTTATCAGCCAGTTGTCAAGATGCATATTTGTTTGTTCTTTTTTTTCTGACAGCTCTAGAATTATCTTGTAGATATTTGCAATTCTTTTTTTATATTTGGTAACTATCTCAGGGTCCCACTCAATATCAACGAATGGAGAACCAACATGTGTATAGTACAGACGCATCGCGTCGACACCATACGTTGTTGCAGCTTCCAAGATAGGTTCTGCGCCACCTTTTGATTTACTGATTTTTTCTTTACCCTTTTGAGTAACCCACCAGTGGACAAAAAGACCTCTTGGGCATTTATCTTCAGGCATAACGGCTACATGATTCATAATATAGACCGGGAAGTGAACTGTTTTGTGTTCTTTTCCCCCAAGATTTATATCTACAGGGTACCAGTAGTCAAAATCTGATTTTATCTGCCTCCAGACATCGTTTTCTGGCGTTCCCGTTCCTAAGAATATATAATCGAAGAACTCTTCAGTCATTTCTTCTGCCAAGAGTTTCTCTTCATTTACATATTTTGAGAATATATAGTATGCTGGATAGAGTGTTGAATCAGAGATGGGTTCAATGATCCAGTCTTTTTTAAATGGAAATTCTGTTCCAAGCCATGATCCTTTTCTAATTACCGCCCGGTCATCAAACCAATCCAAAATTTTAGGAATCCCATCTTTATATTCCTGCGGGTATATGTTCATAGTTTCAGCATAATCTTTTGAATTTTGAGTCAGTGTTTCATCGCTGTATTTAATAAACCATTGATCCGGGATATTTTTTATGACTACTTTTTCCTTACATCTGCAGATAACTTCTTCAGAAAACTCTCGCAATGTTGCTGCTAGATTTTTTGTGATAAGATCATTTTTTACGATATCTTTAATTTCAGATATCTTAATACCTGAATATGACCCACAGTTATCATTAAGGACACCAGTGTGAAATTCTTTTTTGTAGACGAGATCAGTTGCTTCATCAAGTTTTTCTGTCTGGGTTTGACTCGTAATTTTTAGTTGCTCACATGCTTCTTTTGCAGGGTTATCTTCAAATCCTTTGACATCAATAATTGTTATAGGTTGAATGGATTGCTTTGATTCAACAAGCGCGATCCAGTCATAGGGTGCATGAGCAGGAACAGACATAACAATTCCTGTCGCAATTTTAGGATCTGCGAAAACTCCGGATAAAATTGGGATTTCTCTGTTGATTTTTGGGACAACACATTTTTTACCAACTAGTTTTTTTCCGGGAACTATCTCATTAAGTTTCTTTATGTTTTCAAATTGATAGGATAGTTTTTTGACACATTCTTCTGAACAAATCCAGATTTCATCGTTGATCTCTATTTTTTGATACTCAACATTAGGATTTATCCACATGTTGGTGACACCAAAAATAGTTTCCGGCCTTAGCGTTGCTGCGGGAAGTATTGTTCCATCAGACAGGGTAAATTTAATGATAGTAAACTCTAAAATCTCAGAAGAACCACCGCATAATACATCGGTTTCTGATTTATCAACAGCTACAGGTCCACAATTAGGACAATATGGAGCAAAATGAGGTTTTTGTATCAACAGTTTTTTATCGTTGAGTTTATGGAACTGCCATGAAATAAACTTGTTGTATCCTGCTGATATTGTGTTCATGAGTCGTGTGTAGTCGATGAGAAAACCAAATCGTTTCCAGTACTCATCAACATATACTTTACTGAAATATTTTACAACTTCTAAAGGATCAGCTAGTTTTTTGATAAAATCATTTGTGCATCCATTTTTTTTCAAAAGATCAATTGTTTCTTTATCGTTTCGTTCTACTTTTTTTGCAAAACCAACTGAGGGAATACCTGATGCATGAAACCCTGCAGGAAACAAGACATCATATCCCATCATTCTTTTGTATCGAGCAATGACATCACAGTAGGTAAAACCTCTCATGTGCCCAACATGAAGATATCCAGAAACTCCAGGATACGCAAAGTGAATAAAGAACTTCTTTTGTTTCTTTTTCTCAGCGATATGTATCTTTGCATCAAACCATTTTTTTTGCCATGTTTTTTCTACTGTTACATAGTCGTATTTTTTTGTTTCCATAGTTTTATTCTGTTGGGAAATGAAAAATGTTTTATATAATGTTTCTTGTGCTTTGGAGATGAAAACAGCAGTATATGATAGTCGAGTTATAAATAATTCTTTTATGTATTAATCTATTATCACCGTGAAATGATCGATGAAAAAACAATTCTCCCCAGATACTTTGACATATTAGAAAAAAACAAAACAGCCCAATATCTCCAGAGTAAATACACCCCAGTTTCTTTTGACATTGCTGAATCAACAGAAAAGCTATGGGAAAAACATGACACTGCACTTAAAAACATAAAAACAACCAATGTAAAACCACCTCAAACACTTCTCGATCTAAAAATTGAACTTGCAAATCGTATGTTTCAACAATGCATCTTCTGTGAAAGAAGATGCAGAATTGATAGAAGAAACACCTCCGGAGACTGCGGGGTAAAAGATTCAAGGATTGCATCTGAATTTCTCCACCGTGGAGAAGAACATGTGCTTGTTCCATCGTATACAATTTTTTTCTCAGGCTGCACATTCCACTGTGTTTTTTGTCAAAATTGGGATATCAGCCAACAAATCTGCGGCTTAACAGTTGATCCTAACACACTTTCAACAATAATTACTACCCGAAAAAAAGAAGGAGCAAAAAACGTAAACTGGGTAGGAGGCGACCCCACATCAAATCTTTTCTATATCCTTAAAGTTTTAAAAGAATGCAAAGAAAACATACCGCAGATATGGAATTCAAATATGTACTGCTCAGAAGAAACTATGAAACTGCTAAATGGAGTAATTGATCTGTATCTCACCGACTTTAAATACGGAAACAATAGCTGTGCAAAAAGATTATCTAAGGTAGAAAACTACACTGCTATTGTTAAAAGAAACCACAAAATAGCCTCTAATCAGGGTGACGTGATCATACGTCATCTTGTCATGCCAAATCATAGAACATGTTGTTCTGAACCAATACTAAAATGGATTAGTAAAAATCTTCCCAATACTGCTGTTAACGTAATGGCTCAATATCGACCAGAATACCATGCACATGAATTTGAAGACATTGCACACCCACTATCTAGAGAAGAATACCTACAGGTAAAAACATTTGCAGAGAAACAAAACATCTACGTGCTCTAAAACACCCATCCGTATCTAAAATAAGCAACTACCCCTATTATCAATATTGCTATTACAACAATAATCAAATACCAATACTGAAAACCTTCAACGTTTTTAATAGTAATTTCTGCAGAAGCAGAACTGTAGCCTGATTTTGTCGCACGAATTTTATGGATTTCATCCCAGCCAACATCAGGAGCAGAAAACATTACCTCTCCTTTGAAATCAGTCTCTAAACTAGTACCCTTAAATGTGACTTGCACGCCAGCTATCAAATTACCTTGATCATCCCGAACAGTCACCCGAAATGCTTCATTTTCAATAATGCTTGGCTCAACACATATCTCAAGTTCTGTCGATGCTACACCATTTGGATCCTCAAGATCTATAATCTCTACTGATGAAAAAGCAGGCAGATAACCCGATTTACTTGCTTCTATCAAATAAAACGAAGTACTTGTCACATTTGGTGCAACAAACATGACTATGCCATATTCATTTGTCGTTTTTTGTTCAGAATTAAATATCACCAAAACATCGGAAAGAAGAATGTTGCTACTATCCTTTACAAGGACAGAAAAAAATTCTGACTCATTTACCGTGTTTTGAGATTCAATTTTGAGTTGCTCTTGACTGCTGCTTTTCTCCCGTATCGTAATTGTTGCTTCTGCAAAGTTATATCCTTCTTTAACTGCATAAAGATAGTATTCTCTATCCATAAAAACTGAAGGTGCAATAAAGCTAAGTATCCCTTCAGAATCTGTAGAACCATCAAGTTCCACTGCCCCCCTCCAAATACTTACTCTTTCAACACCGAGGCCAACATCGTTTGAAACTTCAACAGTAACTGACTCCCCCTCATACATCCCAGAGGGAACCACATTCATATCCAGATCAGAAGCAAAATCACGCTCAAATAAACTAATAATAAATTCTTCCTCTGAATAATAAGTACTATATCCCTCTTTTTCAACTATTAAAGAAAAATAGTTATCGTTATTAACTGAGGGAGTGTCTATGTATGCTTTCCCATTCTCATCTGTATTATATTCAGCATACTTCTGACCCTCATAGTAAAGATCTATAGACGTTCCTTCAAGACCACCATGGTTGCTTATGACTTTTATTTCAACATTTTCTTTTCCCGGTTCAACAATAAATGGGTTAATTACCTCCATCAGTCTTTGACCTCGATCGTCATCATGTATTGTGATCATCGATGAAGAGGATTTATAGCCTGTTTTATTTACCGCGATTCCATAGTTTGTTGTAACAAGAACATCTGGTGCTAAAAGCGTTACATTTCCAGAAGCATCAGTAACGTGAACACCGGAGTTAAACCAAACGTTTGCGTCCATAACTGGTTCATCTCTCTCTTTAACAGTTATCGTAAATTCCTCTGTTTCTATTACGTAATCTGTTGATAATTCAATGGTTAACATACCTGTTCTATTTTTCACAAGAATGCTATGAGATGCAGAAAGCTCACCAAGAAGACTTGCGGTTACGACATATTCTTTATCGTCATATGGAACAGATGGTGTTGTAAAAGTAACTTTTCCAGTGGTACTGTTCGAATAATTTGCAGGTGAAAGATCTCCGAAGGCGACTCGTGCCTGTACCGGTTCTCCGTTAAGGGTTACGGTAAATTCTACGTTTTCTCCTTCAAAGGCATCTGCAGGTCCAGTAATTTCTAAAACATCTTGGGCACTACCAAAAGGACAAGGAATAAAAATTGCAAAAGAAATCGACAGAACAACAATCAATGAAAAAGTGCGTATTTTTTTCGTTATACTATTCCCTCCTAAGCACTATGGATTTAATTGTCTCTCCTCAGGTCACCTCATAATTCCAACTGAAATTACATATGCCAAACAATATTTAACTTTTTAGTTATATGCAGACTTTATGGGCTGGAGGTTCATAGATACAGAAATCACTGATCCATATTATGTTACCGCAGTAGACGAAGCAATATCACTTGCGAGGAAAGAAAAAAAGGTAGCAAACACGCTTCATTTTTACCAAAGAAATCCTGCAGCAGTATCTGTTGGAAGATCAAAAAAAATACAGGACGACATTAACGTTGATGAATGTCGAAAAAACAATGTAAAAATTGTGAGAAGAACAACAGGCGGCGGTACAATATTTACCGACAAAGACTGTCTGATTTATAGCCTCGTCTTTGATAAAGATAGTCTAGAGTTATCATCATCTCAGGAGATATTTGAATATATTTGCAATTCTCTTGTATCTGGCTTAAAAAAATGTGAAATAGATACTGTGTATAAACCACCAAATGACCTTCTTCTCAATGGAAAAAAAATATCAGGATCAGCTCAGATACTAAAAGAAAACATTGTACTAATCCATGGCACCATCCTTATTGATACCGATCTGGAATTAATGAATAAAGTACTAAAACAACCAAAAAATGATTATGTCTCTACGATTTGTAGAGAAACAAATCAAATACTTACAATTGATAATGTTAAAGAAATATTGAAAAAAGAATTTGAAGAAACTTTTGATACAGGCTTTGAAAAAACAGAATTATCAACCTATGAAACAGAATTGATAAAGAAATTATTGAAAGAACGATATCATAATGATACCTGGAACTATATGAGATGAAACAATATGAAGGTCAAAAAAGTCAATGCATTTACAGAAAGCTTGCATGGTGGAAACCCTGCAGGAGTAGTGACAGATTCACCAGAGTTAACTGAATATCAAATGAAATACATCACAAAAACACTCTCTGTATCAGAAACCGCATTTGTTTTTCCAAGTAATGTTGCAGACTATAAAATACGGTTCTTTTCACCCACACTTGAAGTTGATCTCTGTGGACATGCAACAATTGCTACATTTTTTATTATGGCACAAGAAGGAATATTTACAGAGGCGGAAGAGAAAATAACTGTAGATCAAGAAACCAAAGCAGGAATCCTACCAGTTGATATCTATTTTAAAGAAGGTAACGTTGAAAAAGTGATGATGACACAAAGAACTCCGATATTAAAAGGCATACATCTCGATAGAAAAAAAATTGCCAAATCATTAAACGTAGAGATATCAGAAATCGACAGATCACTTCCAGAACAGATTGTCTCCACCGGCCTTTTCACCTTACCAGTTTGTGTTAAATCATTTGATACGTTACAAGCAATGAAACCTGATTTTGATGAAGTAAAAGCAATATGTAAAAATATTGGAGTGGGAAGTTTTCATGTGTTTACCTTTGAGACGATAGACGAAACATCCGCATATCATGCACGAAATTTCGCCCCTATGTATGGAATAGATGAAGATCCAGTTACAGGAACAGCAAACGGCGCAGTCTGCAGTTATCTTCACAAAAACAAGATACTAAAAAAGAAAAACCTGGTGTGCGAACAGGGAGATATCATCGGTAGATCAGGACGGGTTTTTGTTGAAATTGATAATAATTTCGTAAAAGTAGGAGGAAAAGCAAGACTTGTTGAAGAAAAAGAAATCAAAATAGAGTGATTTTGTATGAACGATGTTGCAGTAAGCCCATATAACACTATGCCTGAAGTACTGAATGATTTTTCATTACCAGAAAATATCGTAATCTATGATAGTACACTTCGTGATGGAGAACAAATGCCAGGTATCTCCTTTTCTTCAGATCAAAAACTCACTATAGCAAGAAAACTTGATGAAATAGGCGTTCCTGAGATCGAAGCTGGGTTCCCCGCTGTTTCAAAAAAAGAACAAGAAACAGTTAAAAAAATCACTTGTGAAGGACTTGATGCAAAAATCCTTGTTCTCTCCCGATTAAAAAAAGAAG
>JAIWHQ010000054.1:0-8623 GCA_048629575.1 Thermoplasmatota archaeon
AATTTGATATCAATGACGAGCTATCGGTATTTGAAAAGCAAGGGATAAAAGAGATATGGGTCACGCCAAAGGTTCCGTTTATGATTCCACTGCTTGCAGGTTTTATTGCAACTTTTGTACTTGGGGATATCCTCTCCCATATCCTTCAATTCTTTATGTAACTGCAGCAGGATTCAAGAATATCTTGGATTTATAGTTCATGAGAAAAATGAAATACTACTTTTTGTTTTACAGTCGCACGTTATGACAAAACGAGATTATTACGAAATACTAAATATTGGCAAAAATTCAAGTAAATCTGAGATTAAAAAAGCATATCGAAAACTAGCACTGAAATATCATCCTGATAAAAACAAGGATAAGGGTGCAGAAGAAAAATTCAAAGAGATATCTGAAGCGTATGCTGTCTTGTATGATGATGAAAAAAGAAAAATGTATGATACGTACGGCCACGCAGGAATAGATCAACGCTATACCTCCGAAGATATATTCAGAGGAGCAGATTTTGGTGATATTTTTAGAGGCATGGGTTTTGGCTTTGATGACATCTTTGAACAGTTCTTTGGACGTCGGATGGGTTTCAATCAAAGACCGCGTGCACAAAGAGGAAGAGATCTTCGATTTGATATGGAGATACGCTTAGAGGATGCTTATAGAGGCGTAGAAACTGAAATTCGTATTCCAAGAACAGAAATCTGTGATAATTGTAAGGGGAGTGGCGCAAGACCAGGGTCAGAACCAAAAAAATGTCCTCAGTGTGGTGGAACAGGACAGATGCATGTCTCTCAACGAACTGCATTTGGTATATTTACTCAGGTAGGGACCTGTCAAAAATGTCAAGGTGAAGGTACTATTATTGAAAAACCATGCCCTGAATGTCATGGACGAGGGACTGTTCAAAAAACACGTATGATTGATTTAAAGATACCATCAGGTGTGAATGATGGATCCCAATTACGGCTCGCTGGTCAAGGGGAGCAAATTGGTAAAGGGGGAAGAGGCGGCGATTTGTACGTTGTTATTCATATTAAAAAACATCCAAAATTTACGAGAAGAGGGGATGATTTATTTCAAAAAATCAATATTTCTTTTCCCAAGGCAGTCTTGGGTTCTAAAATCGATGTCGATGTGATCCAAGGATCTGAAAAATTGAAGATTCCTGAGAGCACAGAAAGTGGAGATGTTTTTAAGTTGTCAGGGAAAGGTATGCCTCACTTGCATGGACGTGGATATGGAGATATGTATGTGGAGGTTCATGTAAAAACACCGAAGAAATTGAGTAGAAAGGCAAGAAAAATGGTGGAAGAGTTAGAAAAAGAACTAGAAGAATGTGATCGAAAGTATTAAATAGGAGTTCTTATAAGTATTATGTGGGAAAAAAGTATAGGAGAAACAAAAAATGGATCCATTTGACGATGATAAAAACCGAAGGAGAAAAAACCCGTTTGATGATTTTGGAATAGATGAAGATTTCTTTAAAGAACTCTTTAACAATGACCAGATGCGAGATGATATTCAGAAGATGACTGAGGAGATGATGAAGATGTTTTCAAATGCCGAGCCGGGAAAGCCATTTGTTCGAGGATTTAAAGTCCAGTTTGGTCCCGATGGAAAACCAAGAATTGAAGATTTCGGAAACAGATCAATAAAATCATCGAAAGGAACATCAATGATTTCTGATGAACGAGAACCACTAACAGATATCATAGAAGGGGACAATGATGTCGCGATAACAATTGAGATTCCCGGAGTAGAAAAAGACAATATCGATCTTAATGTCAC
Source organism: Thermoplasmatota archaeon (assembly GCA_048629575.1). Lineage (GTDB taxonomy): Archaea > Thermoplasmatota > E2 > DHVEG-1 > DHVEG-1 > JAUWYM01. The sequence continues at coordinate 1,783 of JAIWHQ010000054.1, forward strand.
TGAAGATACTCTTGAAATAAAGGTTGATGCACCTGAAAGAAAATATCGTAAAGTATTGAATCTTCCAAATAAGGTAAAACCAAAATCAACAAAAGCCACATATAAAAACGGAATTCTTGATATCGTTTTGGATAAGAAGGACAAGAAAAAAGGTGGATCAGGCTATAACGTAAGCATAGAATAATTCAACATATTTTTTTCCATTTTTCAATTACACCGCTTAAAAGATTTTATACTAAACTTTATGTAGCATATACTGTATTTTAAGCGAAACGGGGAACGTGTTGTGGTAAAACTCATATTCTATGGTGGAGTAGACGAAATCGGAGGAAACAAAATCCTTCTTGAAGATGGCGATACAAAGATTTTTTTAGATTTCGGCATGGGTTTTAAGAGACGAGGACTCTATTTTGAAGAGTTTTTAACACCAAGAACTGCAAATGGTATTGGAGATTTTCTTGAAATGGATCTACTTCCAGATATTTCTGGTGTGTATCGTACAGATTTGTTAAAGCATCTTGGAAGAAAAATTGAAGAACCAGATATCACAGGAGTGGTTCTTTCTCACGCTCACGCAGACCATGCAAATTATATTTCCTTTCTTCACAAAGACATCCCAATCTACTGTGGTGAAACCTGTAAATATATACTAGATGCCGTAGATGAGCAAAGCCAGAGAAGTATTGAAAGCGAGGTTGTTAATTTTAAAGAACGTCCTATCTTTCGAAAAGATTACAAAACACCACCTATAAAAAGAATATTTAATACATTTAGAACTGGTAAAAAAATCCTTATTGACTCCTTAGAAGTCGAACCGATCCATGTTGATCATTCAGTCCCTGGATCATATGGATTTGTTATTCATACATCAGAAGGAGCTGTCGTTTATACTGGAGACCTACGTATGCATGGGCTTCATTCAGAGATGACAAATGATTTCATAAATGCAACTGCTGAAGCAAAACCAATTGCAATGATAACAGAAGGAACAAGGATAGATACAAAAAAATCAGATGAATCTGAAGAAAAAGTTTATCATCATTCAAAACAAGAAATAATGCAAAATAAGCATCTTTCTATTGTAGATTTTAATTTTAAAGATATTGACAGGTTTACCACGTTTTATAGGATTGCGAAAGAACTTGATAAAAAACTGGTGATCAGTTTTAAACATGCATGTTTTTTAGAAAAATATCATCTGGATAAAAAACTGAATGCTCCAAATAGCAATGATGAGCATATTCTTTTGTTAAAACCAAAGAGACTTACAGGGACATATTGTAATGAAGATTATACTGACAGATTTATAAAAAAAAGACTTAGCTATCCAAATATTATAACAGCTGATGAGATACGGAAAAATCCAGTTAAATATATGGTTGTGTTAAATTATTGGTATTTTCCAACATTAATTGATTTAAAACCGAACAAAGGTACATATATTCATTCGCTTTCTGAGCCTTTTAATGAGGAAATGGAGATATCATCTGAACGTATGCATAATTGGTTGAATCATTTTGATCTAAATTTTGTTCAATCTCATTGTTCTGGGCATATCTATGGACCTAGTTTAAAAGAACTTATTTTAAAAATAAATCCAAAAACGTTGTTTCCTATTCATACAGAGCATCCTGAGTTGTTTAAACAGCTACCTATGGAAGTTTTAAGGGTAAATGAGCAAAAGTTGTATAAACTCTGAGTTATATTAACAGGAGGAAAACGGGAGGTTAAAAATGACCGATATCTATCATTATGATAAGAAAAAAGATGAACAAACCTTAATTGAGACAGATACAGGAAAACGAAGCAAGGAAAAATTCATCGAAAATCTTAGAGAGGGAGATGTTGTTAATGATTTTTTTGCTGTTAAAATAAAAAATCCTCCTAGATCATATAAGAGAGGGACATGGTTTGATTTTATTGCTACAGATAAAACAGGAGATATCAGTATAAAATACTGGGGAGGTGACAACAAAGATCGTGTAAAAAGATTATATGACAGCTTCTCTGTGGGAGATGTTGTGCAGGTACGATCTGGGACGGTGGAGCTATATGAAGAAAAACCGCAGATATCTATAAATGAAAATACTGGTGGGGTGAGAAGATGTAGCCCTAATGAGTATGACGTCAGTGATTTTATCCCCGCTTTGGATGACGAGAGAATAAAAGAGTTATATAACATATTAAAAAAAGAGATTAAAAACATCAAAAATGAACAGTTAAGTAGTCTTCTTTCACAGTTTTTTGATGACTCAAGTTTTGTCGAGGAATATACTCATTCTCCTTCTGCAATATCTCATCATCATAACTATGTAGGTGGAAATCTGGAACATGCAATAGGGGTAGTTCGACTTTGTAAAAATATTTGTGAAATGTATCCCGGAATAAACAAAGACTTGCTTATATGCAGTGCAATACTTCATGACGTAGGAAAGCTAAAAGAATACGAGTATACCGCTGCAGTTGATAAGACAGATGAGGGAAATTTTATTGGTCATATAGTAATGGGTGAGAGATGGATTCGAGAGAAGATTTCTGAGCTGCGAAAAAATGGTGCAGAGTTTTCAGAAGAGCTTGAAATGCATTTAAGTCATATAATTCTTAGTCATCATGGACGGTATGAGTATGGATCTCCAAGAATGCCGAAAACCGTTGAAGCAAGTGTTTTACATCAAGCAGATCTTATGGATTCTCAGGTGAAAAACTATCTACAAAAACTTGAGGATGCAAGAAAATCAACTGATGATGACTGGGCGTTTCTTTATGATTCGGATCTGGGGAGAAAAAGACCGATTTTTCTTGGTAAATATTAAAAAAGAGGTGTAGAAATGAAGAAAGATTTGGTAGATATTCTTTGCTGCCCGACATGCAAAGAAGATTTGATTTTAAAGGTTGATAAAGAGAAAAAAGGAGAGATAATTACAGGCATTTTTACGTGTAAAAAATGTAAATGCACGTATCCTATTGAGGACGGGATTCCTAATCTTTTACCAAAATAGTTGTCAACTAATTATATTCATCCCAACTCTTAACTTTCAAATCTTCAAGTGAAGTTCGATATATTGCTTCAACAAATCTTTTAGCAAGTTGCAAGTTAGTAATTAAAGGAACGTCAAAGTCAACTGCCTTTCTTCTTATAAGATAATCATTATCAAGTTCTTCTTTTTCAATATTTTTAGGTATATTAATCACCAAATCGATTTTCCCATCAGCAATATAACTAAGAGTGTTTGGTTCTTTATTTTCTAAAGGCCAAAAGAGAACCTTAGATTTTATGTTATTTTTCTCCATAAAATCAGACGTTCCTTTCGTAGCATAAAATGTAAAACCCATTTGATCCAACATTTTTGTACTCTCTAGAAACTCTGCCTTACTTTCTATTGGTCCAGTTGATAGAAGAATCGTTTTCTTTGGCAGTTTAAAACCAACAGACATAAGGCTTTTCAAAAACGTTTCATTAAAATCATCTCCAAGGCAAGCAACTTCTCCAGTTGAAACCATCTCCACACCCAATATAGGATCTGAACCTTTTAATCTTGTAAAAGAGAACTGTGGTGCCTTTATTCCAATATAATCTAAATCAAAAGAAGAACGCTCAATTTTAGGGACGCATTTGCCCATAATAATTTTAGTAGCTAAATCAATAAAATTTATCTTAAAAACTTTAGAGACAAATGGAAAGCTTCTTGAAGCTCGTAAATTACATTCAATAACTTTTACGTCATTGTCTTTTGCGATAAATTGTATATTAAATGGACCTGTTATTTCTAAAGATTTGGCAATTTGTTTGGCGATTTTTTTAATTCTTCTCATTGTCTCCAGATATGTTCTTTGAGGGGGCAACACCATCGATGCATCTCCTGAATGAACCCCTGCATTTTCGATATGTTCAGATATTGCATAACAATAGAGATTTCCACCATTGGCAACAGCATCGATTTCTATTTCTTTAGCGCCTGTGATAAACTTGCTGATAACAACAGGATAATCCTTACTGACTTCAGATGCTTTTTTCAGATATTTTTTTAATTCATTTTTGCTTAACGCAATACTCATCGCAGCGCCACTGAGAACATAACTTGGCCTTATGAGAACAGGGTAACCAACGTTTTCTGCAAATTTTTCAGCAGCTTCAATACTAGTTAATTCCTTCCATTTGGGTTGATCGATATTTAATGTGTCAAGTAGTTGTGAAAACGTATGTCTATTTTCAGCTCTATCAATATTTATTGGAGACGTTCCAAGTATGGGAATACCTGCATTATACAGGGGCATCGCAAAATTATTTGGAATTTGACCACCCATTGAGACAATCACGCCCATAGGGTTTTCCTTTTCACAGATATCAAGAATTCTTTCAAATGTGAGCTCATCAAAATAGAGTTTATCACAGATATCATAATCTGTGCTCACTGTTTCAGGATTATAGTTAATCATTATGGTTTTGTAATTTAATTTACCAAGTGTTATCATCGAATTAACGCAACACCAGTCAAACTCCACTGAAGAACCAATTCTATATGCCCCTCCACCTAACACAACAACCTGCTTTTTTTCTTTAAACGTAAGATCATCACAACAGCCATTATATGTCAGATACAGATAGTTGGTTTTTGCAGGGTACTCTGCAGCAAGGGTATCTATTTGTTTCACATAGGGTATAACACCCATTTTTTTCCTTCTACGTCTCACGTTAGGTTCAGTGCTGTCTGTAAGTATTGCTATTTGTTTATCTGAAAAACCTTTTTGTTTTGCCTCTTTCATTAAAGAAACAGGTATGTTTTTAATTGTGTATTTTCTCAGTTTTTCTTCTATTTCAACTATGTTTTCCATTTTGTAGAGAAACCATGGATTAACCTTTGTAAGAGAGTGTATTTTATCAATAGAGTATCCTCTTTTGATTGCTTCAGCTATCGCAAACATTCTTTTGTCAGTTGGCTCTTTGAGCTCTTTTTCCAGATCGTTAAATAAGAGATCGTTACAAACAAGTCCGTTCATCCCAACATCAAGCATCCGAATTGCTTTTTGGATTGCCTCCTCATAACTTCTTGCAATCGCCATTACCTCTCCGACTGATTTCATTTCAGAACCAAGATTAAGGCTAACATTTCTGAATTTTTGCAGGTCCCATCGTGGATACTTAAGAACAACATAGTCTAAGGCTGGTTCAAAACATGCTGATGTCTCTTTTGTGACAATATTTTCAACCTCAGGTAAACTAAAACCTAATGCAAGTTTCGTCGCAATAAATGCAAGTGGATACCCTGTAGCTTTTGAAGCAAGCGCCGAACTTCTACTTAGTCGAGCATTAACCTCAATTATTCTGTAATCTTCAGATTTGGGATCAAACGCAAATTGTATGTTGCACTCGCCAACTATGCCAAGATGTCGAATAACTTTTATTGCAATGGATCTGAGTTTAAAATTCTCAGAGGAAGTTAATGTCTGCACGGGAGCGACTACAATACTTTCACCAGTATGAATCCCCATGGGATCAACATTTTCCATAGAGCAGACAACAATGCAGTTATCATATTGATCTCTCACAACTTCGTATTCAAGTTCTTTCCATCCGCCGAAATATTCCTCAATTAAGATTTGTTTTGTAAAAGAAAATGCTTTTTTTGTAATTTCAACTAACTGTTGTTTATTATTGGCTACTCCTGAACCTAAACCTCCTAGTGCATATGCTATCCTACACATAACAGGGTAATTGATTTTTTTTGCAACTTCAACTGCTTCTTTTACACTTGTAACTGCCTTGCTTATTGGAACTTTGAGATTGAGCTCCTGTATTTTTTTTACAAAAAGATCTCTATCCTCTGTATCAAGAATCGTTTTTACCGGTGTACCAAGTACTTCTACATCATATTTTTTAAAAACACCTTTTTTTGAAAGTTCACAGCCGACATTTAACGCTGTCTGACCTCCAAAACCAAGTAAGACACTATCTGGTTTTTCCTTTTCAATAACTTTCTCAACAAAATACAACTCAAGTGGTAAAAAATATACGTTATCTGCTAGATAATCAGATGTTTGAATTGTTGCAATATTTGGATTTACAAGCACTGTTTTTATTCTATGTTCTTTTAACGCCTTAATTGCCTGACTACCGGAATAATCAAATTCTCCTGCCTGCCCTATTCGTATCGCACCAGAACCCAGTATAAGGACTTTTTTTATTTTCTTATTTTTTTTATTCATGGTTTCATTGCTCTTAAGAACATGTCAAATATGAATTCAGTGTCATCTGGTCCTGGAGATGCTTCAGGATGAAACTGCGCTCCAAAAAATGGTTTTGAGATGTGAATGATGCCATCGTTTGTTTTATCGTTATTGTTGTAAAACCATTCCCTCCAATCCTCAGGTAATGTATCTGAATCAATAGCGTATCCATGATTCTGTGAGTTGATATAGCATTTTTTGGTTCCGACTTCCACACATGGCTGATTTTGACTTCTATGTCCATATTTTAGTTTATATGTGTCAGCTCCAGCTGCAAGCCCTAAAATCTGTGAGCCTAGACAAATACCAAGAATTGGGGTATTTTTTGAAAGAGCGTTTTTTACATTCTCTATTGTTTCTTTGCACATCTGAGGATTGCCAGGTCCATTAGAAAGTACAATACCATCTGCTTCTTCTTCTAAGAAATTGTAGTTCCAAGGGCATCGAATAACAGTAATATTTCTCCTGAGAAATGCTCTGATAATGTTATTTTTAACGCCACAATCAACAATTATAACTTTTTTCTTGCCTTTTTTATACACAACAGGTTTTGTAATACTGACCTCAGCTACTAGATTTCTTTTGTTTGGATCTTCAAAATCAATATTCTCATTAT
>JAIWHQ010000055.1:0-8468 GCA_048629575.1 Thermoplasmatota archaeon
ATTTCACTAATGATTACTAGGATCTCTGCTTTAGATAAACCTGCATTCATCGAACTTACAACACATTCCCTTAGTTGTTGTCTCCCAGCGGCACATTTTTTAAAACATTCTTTGAGTTTATTCTTTATTTCACTTTCTTTCAATATTTCTCTTGCACTTATCTTCATTTTTCACTCCTTCTATTCTCCTCAAAACGCATTGCTCTACAGAACTCACAAATTACATCAAAATCAGGGCGTGCCATACAGATACGTACTCTATTTTTGATTTCTTCTGCTGTGCACCCAGCATCAAAAGCAGATTCAACCAGCCTAGGCATTGCATCAACATTGCTTGCATTTAAGGCAACACATATATTCCCCAATATTTCACTTCTTTTTTCGTTCACTTTTATGTCTCCTTTCCATATAATTCCAATATCTTCTTGTTTTTTCTCTTTCTCTTTTTTCTCTTTCATCAGCCCCATTTGGCATTATTCTTTTACCTCCTGTTCAGAGCTCATTTTTGCTCTTCTTTTGAACAATAATGACATTTTTTCCATAATTTATGTCATTATCAATATAATCTATACTATGAGATCATTAATAAACCGTATGTACATAAAAGATTAGAAATTATGTTAATAATGCTAATTATTTGAATCACTTTTGTACAATTATTGCTATTTTAATAATACTTATTAGCTATAATTAATAACAAATTTTTAAAATATATTGTTAAAAATGATATTAATGATGGTAAAAAAGTATAAAAATCAACATTGTATATCATGTTTAATGACTGATTTGCTAAATAACGAATTAAACCTAAAATTACTGAAATACATTGTCTCAGGAGAAGGAGTAGAAATCAATATCAGTGAACTCTCAAAAAACCTTAGTAAACATCGGAATACCATTAAAGACAGAATAAATCAACTGCTTGAACATAAAATAATAAACAAACCACAATATCCGTTTCCATGGTTATTCAAAGAATTACCACTCATGATTATATCAAGGGACAATTTTTTGAGAGATGAAAAAACAAAACATTTTATCGAATATGATGATCCTATTTTTGCTGCATTTTTCTTCAAGGAAGAAGAATATAACACCCTGATGATCTCTTTTCATAAAAATGTCTGTACCCACCAGCAATGGTATGAAAAGATAATAAAAGAAGAGATTATCCCTTATAGGGAGGAAGGATATTCCTCACAAGTGCTTCATTTAGGAACTGGATGTTTTGAAAAATACAACCCTTCAATCTCAGTCAAGGTGATTGAACAAAATATTAAGGAAGGGCGGCAAAAATCGATACGAGGCTATGAATTAGACGAGTTGTCCTTTGAAATATTAAAAAAGATCTTACAGGGAGAAGGTATACGGACGAATGAGAATTTTTTAGCAAAAGAACTCAATGTTCACAGAAAGACAATTGAACGGCGAATAAACACCCTCCTTAAAGGAGGAATCATAAGCAAACCTGTCTGTCGGTTTCCTAGATGGATTGTTCCACCTGAATACATTTTAGTGAAATCCCTGTTTCAAATTAAAAAACAGCACGATAAAATATTGAAGTCGTTTAAAACTGATCCACATGTAACTTGGATAATCAAAGCAGTCCTTGGCAGAGGAGGATACAACTTAGTGTTATTCAGCGCGTTTTATAAAATAGAAGATCACTTGGAATGGCAAGAAAAGTTGGACCAACAGTTTCCAACCTGCATAGGTGCGATAAAAAATACGTATCTCTCACCAGCAATGACCTTTTCCATTGCTCCAGAATACGTATCGATGCGCATTATAAAAAATAGGTTAAAGCAGGTTCATGGGAAAGAACTTGTAAATAAGATGGGGTGCTAATTCTATATAAAGCTATGAAAGGTATTTTTATCCAAAACTCAATATATCTTTGGTATTCATTGCTCTGGTAAAGAATATCTTTTTTTACAGGAGTAGGTACTCTTCAGTAAAAACAGCAAATAGAACAGCAGTATTTGTCTGATAGATGATAGAACAAGCCAAGTAAAGCGAGATAAGAACACTAAGTTTTAGCAGAATTTCTTAATATATCAAAATTATGCAACAATTAATTTGACATAGTCCATTTTTCTGCTTGTTTGAAATAATCTAACCATTTCTTTTATTCTGTCAGCATCACCATCTAATACAAATATTTCCAGACATTTGTCCGCTCTTAGATGGCTGTGGATTTGTGTGTTTGTAACATCCTCAAATTTATGCTTAATTTTTGATACAGCATTCTCTGCTTCTTGACTGTGTATCAATAGGAGGATTGAATTGATATTTCCAGTTAACCTCTCTTTTTCTTTACTCTCCGATATGAGCAATCTTGCTCCAGCGCGTATTACCTCTGACCTCCCCGAATAACCAAATGCATTTTGGATTCTATCAATTTCTTTGAGTATTGTATCGTTTAGAGATATACTGACTATTGCCATGATTGAAACTAATTAATAACTTCTTTATAAGTATTACTATAAAAATTATTAATAAAGTATTTAAATGTTGATAATATCATGGAATTTAGAAATGGCAGAAATTATCAGACGCGTAGCAAATGAACTTAAAAATCATGCTCCTTTTACTTTATTCGGGGCCCTTACAGGTATAATCATTATGCTTGTATTAATTTTTGGCAACTTTCTCCTCCAGGTTTCTCCAGTTTCTAAGAACATCTTTTACATTTTACATCCGACTCATGTTTTTTTGAGTGCACTTGTAACTACAACACTATACATAAAATATGGCAAAAAGAACATCTGGTTGGCAATTTTGATTGGCTATACCGGTTCGATAGGCATTGCAACAATGAGTGACTCAATTATTCCCTATTTAGGCGAAGTCTTACTTGGTCTGCCAAATGCGGGTGTCCATATTGGTTTTATCGAAGAACCATTGCTAACTAATATTCCAGCATTTATTGGTATCCTGATTGGTTATTATTTGAAAGGAACGACTAAATTTCCACATGCTGGGCACGTTTTAATAAGCACGTGGGCATCGCTGTTTCATATTATTATGGCGTTGGGTGTAACAGTGAATTGGATTCAAACTGTTGGCATTTTCATATTTTTATTCCTTGCAGTCTGGCTTCCTTGTTGTACAAGCGATATAGTATATCCTCTATTATTTCCCAGAAAAACCAAGTTATAATGTTAGAAATCTCAAAATATCTTTGAGATTTTCAGCGATTCGAAACATAAAAAATATACTAACCGTCCAACTGATATAAAACCCTAAAATGTGACGTCATTTACACGTTCGAATCCCGATGCGGGCATGATTATATGTGATTTAAACTCCCAGTCGGAATCACGTCCCCTGCACTATTTTATTTCTATGGAGTTAATCGTGTTCTATCACGTGGAAACAAAATACATTCTCTAATATTTTTAATGTCAAGTAGCTCCATTAAAAACCGTTCGATACCAAAACCAAAACCACCATGCGGGGGCATACCATATCGAAACGCCTTGAGATATGCTTCAAAGTCTTTCGGATTCAAATCACATGCCCCTAACCGCTTCTTTAATAGTTTCACATCATGGATACGTTGACTTCCGGACGCAATCTCCACACCTTTACATTCTAAATCAAAACCACGAGAATATTTCTCCCCTTCAGGCATTGTATAAAACGGCTTTGACTCAAGAGGATACCTTGTTATAAAATAGAACTCCTTACCATCCTCTTTCATGATTTCTCCAAGAAGTTTCTCATCCTCTGTACCAAGATCCTGACCCCATTCTATACCAGATTTTCTCTCCTGTAACTTGTTAATCACTTCATCATATGGTATTCTTGTAAATGGAAGTTTTGGAATCACAATTTTTTTATCTAAAATTTCAAGTTCTTCTTTACATTCACTCGCACTCTTCCACATACTATGGACAAGATTTTCTAGAATCTCCATCACCTCTTCTTCATCAGAGATATACGCCATCTCTAAATCAACAGCAGTCGACTCATTCAAATGCCTGCGAGTATTATGCTCCTCTGCTCTGAAATACCACGCAATTTCATACACTCTGTCAAGACCAGTTGCCATAAGGCTTTGTTTATACAATTGTGGTGATTGAGCAAGAAACGCCTCCTTTTCAAAATACTGAAGCTTAAAAACTTCAGTACCGCCTTCTGAAGAGCTAGGAATGATGTTTGGAGTATGAACTTCAATAAAACTCTGTGACCGTAAATATTGATGAGCTGCAGCAATAACAACATTTCGTATCTTAAAAATTGCTTGAATTTCTGGTTTTCTAAGATCAATAAATCTATTATCAAGTCTGGTGTCAAAATCTGCTTCAACCTTATCAACAACACCCAAAGGAAGCGGTGTTTCTGCAGCTGATAAAATCTCTACCTCTTCAGGCAAGATTTCATATCCATTTCTTACCTTTTCATTTTCCTTACAAAGACCTTTCACAGAAATTACTGACTCCCGTGAAAAAGATGTTAACTGTTCAAATAATTCAGGGGTTTTCTTTTTAAGAACCGTGATTTGAAGGGTACCTTTTCCATCACGCAGGATGATAAATGCAATGGAGCCAAGATTTCGAATATCTTCGATCCAACCAGCAACAGTTACCTGTTTGTCATAGTCTTTTTGTGTCACTTCTTTTGAATAACGACTTCGATACATACAACCACCCGTATCAATACAATGAATTTAGTCTTTTTGACAGAAAAAAAAGCGTTTCACCAAGCATTTTTTCATTATCCCACATGTCAACAATAGCGTTCAGTTCATCTTTAGATGCATCTTTTAGTTTATGCACCCACTGTTCAATATTTGGAATAGCACGAATAACATTATCAACAATAGTAATACTTGCTGTTTTTGCAGTTCTAGATAAAGGATTAAGATCGATAGCAATAACAGTTTTATCCATATTTATTAACGCCTGGCATCGATCACCATCCTCAAGTGGAACAAGAATGATATCAGCGGAAAAAATCCCCTCGCGATCGCATAACGCTCGATCCTGATCAAGACCCGGTATTTTCACATCAGCCTTTGCACCATACACGATCTCTGCACCAGCGTTCCTCAGCTCATCTGAAATTTTATCTACTCGTTCTTTGGTTCTATGGAACAAATTTACTTCAATTTTTGCAGGAATATACTCTGCCAGACTGATACATTCAGCAGCAACTAACGCAACCACATTACCATTAACTGATAGAACAGGGTTTTTTGCAGACAGTAATGCTGCTGCAGCAGTTTTTTCAGCCAAATCCGCAACAGGTATGGTTTTTTCGCCAAGTAGATAATCAAACGCCTCACCACGCCCATGAGCAATAAGACCTGTTTCATGAACAATACCATGTTTCATTGCTTGTGAGATCTTCTCTCTAGTCATAAGAGACATATAACGTGGATGATTCTTTGATATCTTCTTCATAATTTCAAACAAAAACAACAAACTCGTATTTTTAAAAGTTCGTTATAAAACAAAATAGAGAAAAAAATGGTAGTATAGCTGAACGCTATACTTCTCTATCCGTACATACTTGGTTGAGGTATTGCAGTAGCACCTGACGTCATCGGCTTTGCCTGCTTATGGAATTTCTGAAGTTGTTTTTCAATACGTTCTGCCTCTTCATAAAGCGGCCCAACATTGATATCAACACCAACAACAGTTGCAATAACATTTATTGCAGAAGCAGCAGCACGGGCATCAGGATAATTCGGATGCGCCTCAGAAAGAATTGAAATCACATCAAAATTCTCGTGTTTCCCTATATTAAGAAGCACTCCTGAAACACCAGCGATGATACCATTTTTAAACTGAGGAATATTTTTCGACCGAAGCGTTTTTCTCGCATTTTCTGTCGATCCAATTGCATATGCATCAACAACATTTCCTGCCTCAGACGATTTTCCTTCAACAACCATTCCCTCAGGAGACATTAAAAGTTTACATTTCTTTTTCTGAACCCAATCCAAAATAGAATTCGACAACGCATTAATCAAATTAGGTTTTGGTTTGAACTCCGAGACAAAAACAGCAATCTTCTCCCCAGTCTCTAAGGTTCCACCATATATGCGAACTGGAGATAACGGTTCTCCTGTATGAACAACAGAAAGCGTGGGAAAATGTGGTGAATTTAAGGCTCCTATCTGCCGTAAGCCAAGGGCATCTATCAAATAATTCGCAACAATAGTACTGACAAGCCCTATTGAAGGAAAGCCAGCTATTACTGTTGCATCATGAAGATCTGTATCTTCAAATTCAATAATTTCAACATCATCCACTTGCATCACTCATCCAATACACCCTAATACGTCTTCTAGCATTTAAAATTAATTGGTGAAACCTGGTGTGTTTTCTATCCCTTAACTACCCCTAGAGGCATGAGTTTTGCTACCTTAGCAGAAATCCCAGCACCATGTGTCACGTTTACAACTTCGCTGACGTCTTTATAGGCATCTGGTGCCTCCTCTGCCATAACCTTCCAACTTGCAGGATGAACATATATGCCTTTTTTCTTCAAATCATCCTGCACACGTTCTCCACGCCATTGTCTCACTGCTTGACGCCGAGACATAACTCGTCCTGCACCGTGACAGGTGCTACCAAAGGTTTCTTCAGCCTCTTTTGTACCTCTGAGAAGATAACTTTCTGTCCCCATATCACCAGGTATTAAAACTGGTTGACCAACATCTCCATATTTCATTGGAATTTCTTTTTTTCCGGGCCCAAATGAACGAGTTGCACCTTTCCGATGAACAATGAGCTTTCTTTTTTCGCCATCCACGACATGTTCTTCCAGTTTTGCGATATTATGACAAACATCATAGACAATACCCATATCTAAATCTTCAGCACTATCAGTTAATATTTTTTCAAATGACTCTCTCACCCAATGGACAATCATTTGTCTATTACACCAGGCAAAGTTTGCAGCACAAGCCATAGCTTTCAAATAATCCTCTCCCTCATTTGAATGCACTGGTGCGCAAGCCAACTGTCTATCGGGGAGCCAGATGTTGTATTTTTTTACGGCTTGTTCTAAAACCTGGAGATGATCAGTACACACTTGATGACCAAATCCTCGAGAACCGGTATGAATCATAACCATTATCTGCCCTACATTATTCACTCCAAAAGCCTTTGCTGCCACAGGATCATAAATCTCCGCAACCTTTTGGATTTCCAAGAAATGATTTCCCGCTCCTAAAGATCCGAGTTGAGGTGCACCACGTTGTTTTGCTTTTTCAGAAACTTTAGATATATCAGCCTGTTTGAGACATCCGTTTTCCTCTAAAAACTCGACATCTTCTTCCCAGCCATACCCATTTTCTACAGCCCATTGTGCACCTAGCTCCAGAACTTCATCTAGTTCTTTTCTGCTGAGACGAACCTTGGCTTTTGATCCAAGACCTGAAGGGACATTTGTAAACATCTCATCAACAAGATATTGTATCTTTTTAGTATCCAGTTCAGTTTCATGTAAATTAGTTCTAACAAGTCGTACTCCGCAGTTGATATCAAAACCCACTCCACCTGGAGAGATAACCCCTTCTTCTGCGCCAGTAGCTGCTACGCCGCCAATGCAAAAACCATATCCCCAATGAATATCAGGCATTGCAAGTGATTTTCCGACAATACCTGGAAGCATTGCAACATTTGCAGCCTGCTCAGGAGCATTATCTTTCCGGATCGCATCAATCATCTGAGAATTAGCATAAATAACTGCTGATGTCCTCATTTTAAGGTTGTTTTTCTCGCCCTTATAACTGGACGGGATTTCATATCGAAACTCATCAATTTTATTAAGTGGGCCATTCCATTTCATCGTCTATCAAAATAGGTTAATGTAAAAATAGGATTTAAAGGTTTGATGAAAAAATCTATTTATTCTTTTTTAGATAAGGAAGTCCGGTTCTCTTATTAACTTTAACCTCATAATTCTCAGGCAGTTGAACAGGTTCTCCTACATCTGGTATTTTTTTTGAAAAGAAATGAACTGTCCTTTTCTTAGCAGTTACTGTTTTTATCTCTTTTTTATAAAGAGTGAAATCCCCATGAGTATATGCTGAAGTATCAGGTTTTACCTCAGGTATTTCATCCACATCATAAGACTCCCACTCAGTAGCTGTGTCTTCTGCCACATTTTCTTCAAAAGATACATCTGCATCTGCTTTAAGCTCAGGAATCTTCGATTCTGTCTTTTTCAGTTTCGCGTCTTTCTTTTGCTTTTTTTTCAACTCTTTTGCCTCTTTCTTTTTTGAGGCAGCTAAGATTTTTTCATTTTTTAGCTGTGCTTTTATCTGCGCCTCTTGCTCTTTTTCAGTTTTTTTTGCTTCGCTTTTTTGCTCTCTAAGCTCTGATCGAGTAGGAGTATCTTTCTCTTGTTTTTCCTGAGCAACTATTTCACCGACATGTTTCTTTTCTTCCATTGCTTCTAGATTTTTTAGTTTCTCTTCTTCTTGCCTTTGTTTCTGTCCATATTCCT
>JAIWHQ010000056.1:0-8400 GCA_048629575.1 Thermoplasmatota archaeon
TTAAACACACTGGAAAATAGCATAACCAGTATCAATAAAATAGACAGTTTCTTTGTGTTTTTTACTACTGCATATGACATGTTATTTCTAATATTTGACATTGCTCCCCCTCGAGAAAAATTAATTTGGAACGATATATAAATTTAGTATGTTGTATTTCTAGTTTTCTATCTATTTATTATTTTGTGTTATCCCGAAATTATTTTAAAATAATTTGATAAATTGGATGTAATTCGCCTCAACTTTTTTGTTGAAGTTTTTGAACAGAGTGAATTTATTCATTCAGAAGTACAATATCCATCACTTCAATATCAAGTAATTCGGCAAAGACCGACAAGAAAAATGTTCTTTCCGAATTTGGAAAATGCTCAATCTGTTTTTCAATATAGCTAGTAAGTTTAGTTTTTGAAAGCTTCTTTTCCAACGGTAAACGGATTTCAACTGAATCTGACCATTCACTTTGAGCGCCACTACTATCTTTTGCCTTCACCCGAATGTTGTATGTTCCTTTCTCCTTCCAAATATGACTTACTTTTGCCGTTTCATCTGATTCAAAAGGTCCAACCCAACCACTCGATGTAGCATCACCCCAATCAAACAGGTAATAAATCATATCTTTCTCAACATCGCTTGTTCGTACCATAAAACTATTTTCAGCACCTGCCCTTCCTAATTTTAAACCAGAAATCTTTTCAGGTGTCTGAGGTGGATTATTTGGTTATTGTATTTAAACATTTATTTAGTAAAAAGATCAGACAATATCTTGGATCATGTAATAAATAAAAGCGCGGGAAGGGAGATTTGAACTCCCGTGATCGTAAGATCAAAGGATTAGCAATCCTTCGCCGTAGCCAGGCTGGGCCATCCCCGCTTGGAAGAAGAGATATTAAACAACTCGATAAAAAGTTTATGTCAAGACAAATTTAAAATACGAAACTCTTCTTCTCTTTAGCAGATGGAGGACTGGACAGAGAAATACCGGCCAAAAAATCTTGATGAGGTTATCGGAAATGAGCGTGCCATAACTGCTCTTCGAAACTGGGCGAGAATATGGAAAGAGGGAGAAATACCTAAGAAAAGAGCAGTAGTTTTATCAGGTAAACCCGGAACTGGGAAAACAAGCAGTGCTCTTGCTCTTGCTAATGATTTTGGGTGGATTACAATTGAACTTAATGCATCAGATGCAAGAAATGCAGAAACAATAAAAAAAGTAGCGACGTCAGGTGCTGTAAACGAAACATTTGATGACTTTGGTAGATTTATTCCATCAAGTATGGGCGGGAGAAAACTTATTATTTTAGATGAGGCAGATAATCTCTACGAACGAATAGAAAAAACAGATAAGGAAAATGATTTTAGCGATAAAGGCGGTAAAAAAGCAATTGTAGAAACCATAAAAATCACGAATCAACCCATCATCCTTATTGTAAATGATTATTATAATTTGATAAAAGGAAGCGGTGCTATTTTAAAACAGATATGCACCTTGATTAATTATTATGAAGTGAATACCTTTCATATTGTTGAGTTATTAAAAAACATCTGTAAAAAGGAAAACATCCTTGCTGATCTAAAACTCCTTCAGGCAATTGCTGATAGATGCAAAGGAGACGTTAGATCTGCGGTAAATGATTTACAATCGATTTGTCTCAATCGAAAGCAAGTAGATATCCAGGCATTAGACGCTTTAGGTTACAGAAATCGTGAGAAAATAATATTTGATGCATTACGAGATGTTTTTAAAACAAGAAATCTTAAAAAAATTAATGAAAGCATCTCCAGTGTTGATATACCTCCTGAAACGTTTTTATTATGGCTGGCTGAAAACCTCCCAAGAGAATATATTGATACAAATGATCTTGTAAAAGGCTATGAAGCATTATCGAAAGCTGATCTGTTTTTCGGAAGAGTTTTTCGAAGGCAATACTATGGGTTTTGGTCATATGCCTGTGATATGATGAATGGAGGCATATCGGCTGCGAAAACACATAATTACAGCAATCCTAAATACTATTCTCCGACATGGATGAGGGAGATGGGACGGAGTAAATCAACAAGAGCATTAAGAGACTCTACTGTTCAAAAAATAGGAGGATTGTGTCATAATTCACATAAAAAAAGTAGAGAGTTTTTACTTCCCCATTTTAAATTCTTATTTCAGACGGATATGACATTTGCTTGTAGAATGAAAAAAAGGTTGGATCTTTCAGAAAGTGAAATAAAATATCTTCTCGGCGACAAATATCTACATAAATTCAATGCTATCCTACATGATGCAGAAAAAAAAGATGAAAAACAATCTGAGATCAAAAGTACACCATCTGAAGATACAAAAGAAAATGAAAAGAAAGAAGAGATAAAACAAGAGGTGAAACAACCAAGTCTATTTGATTTTTAGATTAGTTTTTGAGGTCTTCTAGTTTTTTCATGGCATCGACTGCTTGTTGCTTATATTCTTCTTTTAATTTGTTATAGGTCTCATCTGAAATATCTTTTGCTCTATGTTTTTTTTCAACATCTTTGAGTAATGACAGCAGGAGCGCTTTTTTTGTAGCAAGTGCCTCTTTAGATTCAACAATTGATTTTTTTGCTTTTTTCCGTTGCTTTCTCATCAGCAACAGTGTTGATGCAACAAGGACGACGACTAGAAGAAATATAATGATTATATACACTATGTTTACAGGAGCTTCTGTTGCTATGTGGAGAAGAACTTGCACGGAGTTAGATTCTGCGTTATATACTAAATGCTCTCCCCGATACAGCTCATCATTTCCATATGTTATAGAAAGAGATGCTGTATCATACAATATTGTTTTAACGAAATGTTTTGTATCTGTCGGAAGCGTATAGGTAAGTCTGATATCCAATGTATCTTCAGGAGCAAGTGAGAGATTATATTGTGATAGGTTGCATTCCCGTCTGTTACTACCGATAACAATAGATGAAAGAGAGTTACCTGACTCAACAGCCAGTATTTCAACATCAAAAGCATCTTGCTGTATCCAAAACTTAACTGACGTCATATTTACATATGCAGCATTAGTCACTTTTATGTTTTCTTCAACATCAAGACCGCTGTCAGAAATAGATATAGTGATGGCTTGTTGTTCTGTTGTAATACCAACATCATACGCATGAACAACAGGAAATACGATTGATAAAGTTAGTAGACTTATGAATACTAAACTTGCTATTCGCTTCATGGGAATCTTCCGCTACCATATGTTAAATGTTTATTTATTTTTCTATAAATCTTATGTCAGCTATGGTTCATCCAAACTCAAACTGAAGAAAAATCAGTGGAAAAAGGGTGGGAAAAGTTTTAAATAAAGAATTTTACTTCCATAGCCTCTACCCGTAACCAAGGACAGGTGTACAAAATGGTAAAAAGCATGTATGATTACGTGAGAGATCAATGGAAGAAACCAGATACTTCATATCAATCGCCTCTTAAAAACCGTCTTATCGAGTGGAGAAGAGAGGAAAACTACACAAGAGTTGAAAAACCTACAAGAATTGACCGGGCGCGATCCTTGGGATATAAAGCAAAACAGGGATATATTGTTGTACGATCCCGAGTACGAAGAGGCGGACTCAGAAAACATCAGATTAAAGGCGGAAGAGTTGCATCGAAAAGAGGTATTAAAAAAATCACTGCTGCAAAAAGCACGCAGAGAATCTCAGAAGAACGTACTGCAAAAAGATATCCAAACATGGAAGTGTTAAACTCATATTGGGTTGGAGAAGACGGAAGATACCATTACTACGAAGTTATTTTAGTTGATCCTGCACATCCTGCAATCGTCAATGATCCAAAAATAAACTGGATCTCTGCATTCCCAAACCGAAGAAGAGTTCTCAGAGGAAAAACAAGCGCTGGACAAAAAGGAAGAGGACTGCGTCATAAAGGAAAAGGTGCAGAAAAAATTCGACCAAGTATACGTGCCAATCAAAGCAGAGGGAAATAATCCCAATTTTTTTTATCGTACGATCATAACAGGTTTATGCGCATATTGTACGACTTTATTTGCAATACTGCCGATAGGATACGTTCCAAGCTCACTTGCGCCTTTACTGCCGAGAACAATGATATCGCATTGTAAACTATTTGCAATATCAATTATTTTTGCAGCAATATCGCCTTCTTCAACCA
Organism: Thermoplasmatota archaeon; assembly: GCA_048629575.1. Classification (GTDB taxonomy): domain Archaea; phylum Thermoplasmatota; class E2; order DHVEG-1; family DHVEG-1; genus JAUWYM01. The sequence continues at coordinate 4,154 of JAIWHQ010000056.1, forward strand.
TCCCAGTAACATCATATTCATGACGCCCGACATCTTGCAAAACACTATCAACTATGTTTTTTGCTTTCTGTTTCATAAGTTCATAGGTTTTCTGATCCACAAAATTTTTTTCAGAAGGAAGAGGCACCACGGCAAGAACGATAAGTTCACCACCTTCATCCATAATCAACATCGCTTTATTTAACGCATTTTCTGATCCTTCAGAACCATCAAAGCCGACAAGAACTTTTTTCATAGCCTATTTCCTCCTCCAAACAGGACCCGCCTCAGTATCTTGAATTTCATATCCAACTTCTTCAAGTTCCTTTCGTATCTCATCAGCTGCCTTCCAGTTTTTTTGTTCTCTTGCCTTTTTGCGAACATCAAGTAAAGCTTTTATAATATCATCGACATCTTTTGCATCTATTGATACATCATATTTTAAAAGAAGCGACTCCAATTTTTTATTTAAGGAATCAGCATGTTGAACAGTTTTTGGTTGAAACAATGTAAGAACGCCGCCTAACTGAAGAAACAAATCAAGGGAATATCTACAAAGCATATGATCTACTGACTCATTTGTTTCTAAGAACCGGTTACTTGAACTGACAAAATCAAAGATAGCTGCAAACGCTTTTGGCGTGTTAAAATCATCATCCATTGCCTCTTCAAACTCGGTCTTAAAATCATTAATTATTGTAAAATATTTTTTTTCTTCTTCACCTAGTTTGTTTGTATCAATTGTTTCACCAGTACAATTTTTTGAAAGTTTCTCCAATCTTTCTTTGAGTCGATACATACGATCTAAACCTTTTTTCACATCACTAAGTGCTTTTTCAGAGAAATCAGGAGGGCTTCGATAGTGCGCCTGCGCAAAAAACATACGGATTACTTCAGCATTCCACTTTTTCAATAAATCCCGAATGTTAACAATGTTTCCAATGGATTTAGACATCTTCTCCCCATCAACTGTAAGAAGACCGATATGCATCCAGTATTTAGCAAACTGTTTACCAGTAGCAGCTTCAGCCTGTGCAATCTCATTTTCATGATGAGGGAAACGAAGATCCATCCCGCCGCCATGAATATCAAACGGAAGCCCTAGATATTTACTGCTCATGGCAGAACATTCGATATGCCAACCAGGTCTCCCTTCACCCCATGGAGACTGCCATGATGGCTCATCAGGTTTAGTTGCTTTCCATAGTGCAAAATCAAACGGGTTATGTTTTTTTTCACCAGTCAACGCACATGAGCCAACTTTCATTTCATCCAATTTTTGACCCGAGAGTTTTCCATAATCTTTGAATTTTTCAACAGAAAAATAGACATCACCATCAGCGACATACCCATAGTCATTATCTAAGATCTGTTGTATCATAGTAATCATATCAGGAATTGTCTCACTAGCTTTTGGATAGAGAGTAGCTCTTCGGATTCCTAGATCATCAAGATCTCCGAGACATCGATCTGCAAAACGCCTCGAATACTCAAGAGCATCAACACCTTCCGCATTTGCTGCGACAATTATCTTATCATCAACATCAGTAATATTTTGGATATATGTTACCTCATACTTTTTGTATTCAAAATATCTCCGAATAAGATCAAACGCGAGATATGTACGAGCATGACCAATATGCGCATCACTATATACTGTCATACCGCAAACATACATCTTCACTTTTTCTTTTTCAACAGGAACAAATGTTTCTTTTTTTCTTGATAATGAATTATAAATTCTTAACGCCATACACAAGCTCCATGTTTTATCCCAAATAGCAGCAAAAATATATAGTTTACTAAAAATGTTGCCCAAATCCTTTAAATAGAGTTTTTATATACCGTCAAACGGAGGCTAATTAATGAAAACAACGTTTAGTATTATCAAAGCAGATGTAGGAGGCTGGCCAGGGCATGCATGGGTACATCCAGACCTCAAAGAAGTTGCAAACATAAAACTTAGAGACGCACAGGTATCCGGATTAATTAAAGATTTTCATGTCACAAACTGTGGCGATGACTTAGAGCTTATTATGACACATACCAATGGTATAGATGCAAAAGAGATCCATAGCATGTGTTGGGATACGTTTTGTGAAGCAACAGAAAAAGCAGAAGAACTGGGACTGTACGGTGCAGGACAGGACTTACTTGTAGATGCTTTCTCAGGAAACATCAAGGGCATGGGTCCTGGTGTTGCAGAGATGGAATTTACCGAGAGAAAAGCAGAACCAATCATTGCGTTTATGATGGATAAAACAGAGCCGGGTGCGTTTAACTTCCCAATTTATAAGATATTTGCTGATCCATTCAATACTGCAGGTCTTGTTATAGATCCTTCAATCCATGATGGATTTGTTTTTGAAGTATGGGACATCCAAGAACATAAAAACGTCATGATGAAAACACCTGAAGAAATGTATGATCTTCTCGCACTTATTGGTGCAAAATCACGATTTGTCATAAAAAGAGTATTTCCAAAGAAAAGCTCTAAACTTAATTCTGATGAACCAGTAGCTGTTGTATCAACAGAGAAACTCTATCAGATCGCAGGAGAATATGTCGGAAAAGATGATCCTGTCGCAGCAGTACGAGGACAATCTGGTCTTCCAGCAGTTGGAGAAATCCTTGAAGGATTTTCCATTGGCCATCTTGTCTCCGGCTGGATGAGAGGATCACATAACGGTCCGTTGATGCCAGTAGCAGTAAAAGATGCGAAATGTACACGATTTGACGGCCCACCCAGAGTCATTGGACTTGGTTTTCAGCTAAAAAACGGTAAACTGACAGAGCCAGTTGACATGTTTGATGATCCTGCCTTTGACAGTACACGAAGAGAAGCACAACATATCACAGACTATATGAGAAGACATGGACCATTTGAACCTCATCGTCTTCCCATGGCAGATATGGAATATACAACATTACCTAAAGTAATGAAAAAACTGGGGACAAGATTCAAAAAAGTACAATAACCTTCCCCTTACCTTTAATTTTATATATTATAACTAGTGTCTAGGACTAGTTTTATATTGTACAGGTCTGACTTTTAGAGACAAAATCAGGACTTTTGCGACAAAACCGAGTTTAGGTGCAAAACACTGGTTTACAATACCTTTTTATCCTCCCCACAAAACCCGGGATTGTTTTTTTAACTGGCAGAAACTATTTTAATACAATTGAGTTAGATCATTTTTTATGGAAATGACACCGCTTGATGAGGTAGAGGAAACGTTGAAGGCTTGGAAAAAGAAAAAGAAGAAAAAACAAAAAAAGCGTGAAAGAAAACCCAAGATGTCCACTAGGGTTAAAAAGACTCCAAGAAAACCAAATATATGAAGCGGAAATAAAAGAATTGTCGAATAAAGACAATACGAACTAATCATAATACTTGAAATGATGAAGAATTCCTTCGTTTTCTAATCTTTTTCTGACTTGCGGATAGAGTTTTATCTCCTCTTCTTCTATCATAACTCTTCCTAATTCCATTTCAGTTAACCTCTTGACCAACTCCTGTCTGTCTCTCTTTGTTGATACCAATGCGATATTGAACTTCATTTTCTTATCCCTTAAATTCTCAAGTGCCTTCAACTGGTATTCAAACCCTTTGCTAGCTCCGGTAAGCCAGGAAAACTCTTCAGGTGTGCATCCCTTTAGACATACACGAACATGTAGATTCTGGAATTTAGATAATTCAGCAACATACGTTTTATCGGCACCTAGAAGTATGCCGTTGGTTTCAAGAATAAATAGAAAATCTGGGCTTATATTTTCTAAAAGTGTAATTAAGTGTTGTCTGCCGATGGTTGGCTCACCACCTGATATTCGTACCTGATAATAATCTTTCTTATTAGCTGTTTCAAGAAGTGTTTCAGCTACTTGCTCTGGTGAATAGAATCTTCCAGTGTTTTTTGCGTTCCATACGCTATTACTTGACCAGCAGAACTTACAGCGGAGGTTACAGCCGACAGTATCAGCAGTTGCTATGCCACCATAGAACCTTGTAGGACGAAAACGATAATACTTCTTCATTTTCCCATTAATGACAATATTTTCGGTTTTTTTCGACAGATCAATTGGATTATACATTTTGTTCTAAATGTTTTATCAGAGAGACCGTAATATGTTTTTTGGGTTATTGTTGGAGTTATTTTTAGTATCTTTTAAATCTGTTTGTTATGCGCGAAAGTCCTAGTGTTTACATGGAAATAGAAAAGAGAAGAAAAAAGAAGAGAAAAGAGATAGCTTTTTTTGGTAGCACTTTC
>JAIWHQ010000057.1:0-8183 GCA_048629575.1 Thermoplasmatota archaeon
CATTATAAAAATATCCCAAAATATATTATCCTTTTTCGAGAAAAACGACTATAGTTTATCTATTTCCTTAAATGAGTTGGAAGCAGAAAGCAAGTTTCCCTCAATCTTTTTAATTTCAAAAGATCAACTTAAATTATTACGGACTTTAAAAAACGATAAAATTAGCTCAGCAGGTTTATATTTTGGTTTTATTAAGAAAGGAAATTTCTATATCAGTTTAGAAGGTGCAGAATTTCTATACAATAATAATTTGTTTTCTGATCTTAAGAGAATTCATTTGAATGATAAAGGAGAAAAATCCATTCTTTATGGAAATAATATTTCAAAAGATATGATACACGCTATTCCAAGTTCGTTAAAACAGAATGAAATTCTATTGATTTTTAATAGAAATGATGAAGTTATAGCATTAGCCCAATCTAAATATAATTATCAAAAATTTCAAAAACTCAAACCGAAAGAAATTATTGCTATTAATTTAAATGATAAAGGTTATTATTTAAGAAGAAATCAATGATTAGATAACTTCTACTAAAAAAAGAAAAGAGGAAAATTGAATCGTTATATTATCCTCTTAAATTAACATTGAATTTCGCTTCAATATCTCTTCCTTTGTAAAAAGATTCACACACTGAGATTTACTTTTTTTGCATATATAAATCTATTAGGACTGAATTTCTAAAAAATAATTCAATCATTCATTAAATCTTAAAATAGAAAAATTGATTAAAAGAGATGAAACTGGGTAAATTCATTTATCCAAATCGTTATTATCATTCAAATATAGGGATTTTTCTTCAGAAATTCGCTTAGTTTCATCTAATAAATCATTATAAAGAGTAAAAAACGCCGAAGTAAGTCCAAGAGGTGATTTTAGTAATTCAGTTTTTATTGTTTGATACTCTTTTTCATCCGTAAAAATATTGCTCAGTTTATTCTCTATCTCTAATGGTATTTTCGCAAATTTTCCAGCTAATAATAATGGTTGTTTTTTACTTTTAATATTTTTATAAGGAAAATTAGAAAAATATTTTTCAATCAATTCAAATGCTCCCTCGTATTGGGCTATATCCTTAACCTGTTTTTTCAACTCTCGTTCGAATTTTTGCTCAAAATCTCGAGTAAATTGTACAACACACTCTCGTAATAATTTAGAGTACTTAGATGCGACTAAACCAACTGAAATTAATTCAGATTCATATAATGTAAAGATACCTTCTTCTAATTTAATGTCCAATAGCCCCCCCAAATTTATAACTTCTTCGCTCATAAGTTGCACAGCATTTAGAAATCCTGGAAAAATTGATTCACTTAAGCTAGAACGAGACCAATCGTGATCGAATATTGGATTTCCTTCTCGATCTCTTACAACAAGCCTATTAACCGTAAATGGTAAAATATAAAGGAGTTTAGGCTCTTTTATTATTCCTAAACAAAGAATTAAGATTCCTAAACCTGTAGTAGCGTAAGCAAATAGAATAAAGATTGGATTCCAATAATAAAATAGGTATATAAATATAATCATAGTATATTCAATGTTAAAAAAATATTTATAACAATCTTTTAATCCCTGTTTCATATGCGAAAAACTCTAATAATATTGGGATGTATCGTAATTTTTTTTACTTTGCCTGCAGCTGCTCAGATACTTTCACCAGTCGCACATCTAGAAGGAACACTAGATGCTGACACAAAGGCTTTTTTTGTCGGAAAAACAAGTATTTCAGGAATCTTTCAAGGATATCAAATGGATTCTTTTCAAGATAACCCCTTATTTGAAGAAGTAAACATTTTTCCGTTGTTTGGATCAAGTACATTTAACGATATTGATAGTGTTACTATTATTGATACACAAATAACAGATATTGAATTATTAGAAGACATCACTGATCTCGAAGAAAACAATGTCACTCAGTTTTCAAACGTACATATTTTTGCAGAGGAAGGTCCTTTTCTTTTGGCAGCTAATCAGGGAAACATACATGTTCAATCTGATTTTTCTTATGCACTTTCGTCTATAATCAGCCTTAATGTTGAAACGAGCGATTCCTTTCAATTTTTAGTTATAGCGACAAATTCTCAAATGGATGCACATTTTTCTGGTGAATCAGCGTACTTAGTGCAAAGCTCGAATAATAGTAATGTACATATTGAGGATTCAAGCGGAAACACAGTTTGGAGTGGGAGTTCAACAGACTATGTTTTTTTGATTGAAGATGAAGATTTTACTTTTGTACAAGATACTTCTGTCTATCTGTTTCCATTAAACTCTGAAGAAACATACGAAACGACAAAACTATCTGTGTCTCCTGCAGATTCCCATTTTTGTGATATTTCTTCGCTTTTAAAAGAGGTGTCAGATTCAGCTGCGGGTTTTGGAGATATATCAGATATTTCAGAAAACATTCAGGGCTTTGAAGCAATTATTACGACAGCTTCTGCAATGGTTAACGGTGGAATGATTCTTATTGAAACCGATGATACTTTTTCAGTTGATGATTCATCTCAAACGTTTTCAAATATGGGTTTTGCACGAGGAAACAAATTTGATGTGACTATCTCATCGGATACGCATACGCCAACTATCTCTGGTGACTACCGATTGATTTTCTTAGGGGATCATCTCTATAATTCTCAGGCAAAAGAAAGTGAAAACGGTGTTGCATTTCCTTTTCTACTCGTCATTATTTGGGCAGTAGCCATTGTTTTATTTATTTTATTTCGATTCTATTTTAGGATAGTAAGGCCCATTCTTATCAAAAAAGAAATTGATGAGAAACGTGATGAGAAAATCAAAAAATATGCGTTCATCTTTCATATTGCAGCATTAATTGTCGCTTTTATCTTGTTAGACAGGGAGATCAGCTTTCAATTTGGGATGAGCGCAATCGATGCAGTCCTTGGTCAAGGTGTATCATTGATTCTTCTTGCATTTGTTATTGTTGAACTTATTTTGTGGGTGTTTGGTTTTTTACTTCTTGCAATTCCTATTCGCATGATTACAAATTCAGGGCTTCGAATCATTGGAATCGGAAAAGGTGGTAAAGGAATTGGAAAAGGCGTTGGCGCTTTTGGTATATGGATCTTTTGCGCTTTTTACGTCAAACTCATTATCAATCTAATTTTTTTAATAATAAATCCAAATAGTTTGTTTCCGATGGGATAAAGATGAAGTCTTCAGACATACAACCAATCCCCAATGAACCTGCACTTCTTATCAAAGAGAAAAAAATCCTAGTTATTGCAGATCTTCATATAGGAATTGAACGAGAACTTCGAGAAAAAGGATTGCAAGTCCCCTCACAAACAAAATCAATGACAAAACGTTTTCTCTCACTTATTAAAAAATATCGTCCAGATGAAATCGTTTTACTTGGTGATATAAAACATAACATTCCCACATCGACCATACAAGAACGAAATGATGTCAAACATTTTCTTGAAACGATACAGTCCTATGGTTCAATCCATATACTTCCCGGTAATCATGACGGCAACATCAATAAATTATTACCATCAGATATTTTACTTCATCCATCAGATGGATGCGTGATTGAAGATATTGGTTTTGTTCATGGACATCGGTGGCCAAGAGAGGAAGTTATACAGTGTGAATATGTCGTTTTGGCGCATACTCATCCTACAATAATGCTAACTGATCGACTTGGCTATAAAACATATGACTCTTGCTGGCTACGAGGAAGCGGTAATACTACATTAAGAGAGAGATATCCGACGGTAAGTGACCCAAATATAGTGGTGATGCCTGCATTTAATCCACTCTGCGGCGGTATTGCAGTAAATAAAGAACCAATTATTGGTCCATTTGAGAAAATACTCAATGTAAAAAATGCAAACGTGTATCTACTTGATGGTTCTTCACTAGGGAAAGTAAAGGATATAAAATAAACAAGTTAAGCTTAAATAATACTCGTTTTATACGAAAGCAGCTTAAAGAGTACCTATTGATGCCATATGGAGATAAATCTAACCGATCAAAATAAGATGATACTGCAGATATTCTTACTGATTATTTTGCCATGGATTGCGATACTTCTTGGGATGATTTTTAGTATTGAAAATATATGGTACTATCTACTTTCTATTACTTGGTTTGGTTCAGGCGTCGTATTTATGGGTGTATTGAATTAGCAAAAATAATGGCAAATTTTAAAGATGTCATTTTCAGAATTTTTAAAACCAAAATGATTTAAATCAAATACGTTATTTCCTTTTTCTGTTTATTGGGGTGGAAAGTTAGGATGGTTAATTACATAATTGTAACAGGTGGGGTTATTTCTGGCCTTGGCAAAGGGATTACAACAGCATCTATCGGGAAAATCTTACAGATCCATGGATATAAAGTTACCGCGATGAAGATCGATCCATACATAAATTGCGATGCAGGAACACTTCGACCAACAGAACATGGAGAGGTCTGGGTCACTGAAGATGGTGGTGAGATTGATCAGGATCTTGGTCATTATGAACGATTCCTGGATATTGATATCCTCAAATATCATAATATTACTACAGGTCAAGTGTATGGTGCCGTTATTGAGAAAGAAAGAAAAGGTAAATATCTAGGGAAAACAGTACAGCCTATTCCCCATGTGACTGATGAGATTAAACGAAGGATTCGACGGCCTGCAAAAGAAGCAAAATATGATTTTGTGCTTGTCGAAATCGGCGGTACTGTCGGCGACTATGAAAACGTTTTATTTCTTGAAGCAGTCAGGCAGATGAAACATGAAGGGGATCATATGATCTATGTCCATGTTACCTATGTGCCTGTTCTTGAGACCGTTGGTGAGGCAAAGACAAAGCCAACCCAGCATTCTGTAAAACTTCTCCGAGAAATTGGTATTCAGGCGGACTTTATCATTGCCCGTACTGAAATACCTCTTGATAAGGTACGAAAGGAGAAAATCTCTTTGTTTTGTAACGTTCATGAAGAGGATGTTATTTCTGATTCCAATGTTGAAAATGTGTATGGTGTCACATTACTTTTTGAAGAACAAGAGCTTTGTAAGAAAATACTTCGTAAGCTTCATCTGAGAAAAGAAGAACATGATTTGAAAGCATGGAAAAACTTTCTTACAAAAATTAAAAAACTTGATAAAAAAATAAAGATAGGAATTGTTGGTAAATATTTTGATATTGGTGACTACAAACTCTCTGATTCATATATCTCTGTTATCGAGGCAGTAAAACATGCTGCTTGGAACAACAATGTATCACCTGAAATAGAATGGATTGATTCAAAACTTTTTGAAAAACAACCTGAAAAGATATCTAATCTTGATACCGTTGATGGTATTATTGTCCCTGGAGGTTTTGGGCTTTCAGGCATTGAAGGAAAGATTGCAACAATTAAATATGCACGTGAAAACAACATTCCATATCTTGGTTTATGTTTGGGTATGCAGCTTGCTGTTGTTGAGTATGCAAGAAATGTTTGCGGTCTAAAAAATGCCAACTCAACAGAAATAGATAAAGACACTCCACATGCAGTAATAGATTTTATCCCCGGGCAAGTAAAAATATTACGTGAATCTAGATATGGTGCATCAATGCGTCTTGGCTCCTACCCTGCAATCCTTACAAAAGGAACCTTGATACATGAACTGTATGGAAAAAATAAGGTACATGAACGACACCGGCATAGGTATGAAGTAAACCCAGAATATATTGAGAAGCTTGAGAAACAGGGTCTAATATTTTCTGGAAGATCACCTGATGGAGTGTTAATGGAATTTATGGAACTACCCGACCATCCGTATTTTGTAGCAACGCAGGCGCATCCTGAATTTAAATCAAGACCGATGAAGCCATCTCCAATGTTTGATGGACTTATAAAAAGCTGCAAAAAAAGAGAAGATGCCACCTAAGGTTATCTCTTCTGTTGCATAGTAGGATTTTACATTGTTTTTGGTTCAAGTACTGTTCCATGTAACACGATGTTACTTGATATAAACCACAGTGGTGGAACAAACGCTACAAGTATAAAATACAAATTTAGCGAGCTCAGCATTATCGGGGTTGTCGAATACATAACAATCACGATAATAGCTATCCATTTTCGTATAAGGTTCCTATCAAAATTTTTGATGCAAAATAATTTATAAATTGAATAAAGTGTTATTATTGTAAGCAATATAAGAGCAGCAATTCTTAGAAGAATATTAATTTCTCCTACTTGATTGAAAGGAGTGAGAAAGAGAAACGGTAGAAATATCAAAAAACTCCGTGTGAGTTCTACAGCGTATCCAACTGTTTTAAAGGATGTCGGCAACGTGATTATTCCTTTACGTGTTTTTGCTCCTAATTTGATCGCAAGTGTGTTTGCTAGGCCTTTTGCATCGTGGTCGATATCTTTAATGGCACCGTTGATCATATTCATGAATAGCACTTGTAATGCTCCAATGAGTGCAACAATCCATATTAACGGATTTGAAAGAAGTTGCTCGATGGAAGCTGTAACTGCTGCACCAAAGAGTATAAGGAAAAATATTGCTCCTGCTACAAAAAAATCCATTCCTGGATATTTTTTACTTGCAAAGTTATAGATAGTTGCAAGGGTATAGGCAAATATTAAAATTGAAATAAGTAAGATATAACTTACCAGCTCTTTATAAAATAATATTGACAAGACAAATGAGGCGATCATACAAGCAACGGCAAAAATAGCTGCTTTTTTTCTAGATATGCTCCCACTTACAAGTGGACGTGCAAATAGTTCATTTGATAGTTTATCTACTTTAATGTCAACAAGATCATTGATGACAAACCCGTAGACATGTGAAAAACAACCGATGCAGAAAAGGACGAACAATTGAAACAGTGTTACTTCACTGATGGTCCACATTGATAATGCACCAAGTACTGGTGCAACACCGGTAAGGCCCATGTTGAAAAGACGACTGATTTCTAAGTATTTGCATATCATTTTGCAATGAGTAAATCAAAACGCCATAAAAACCCATCGATTTGCATCCTATAGCTTTTTATAATGAACCTATATTTTTATTTTAAATGTTTGAAAAACTTCGTGCCTTTGCAGACATTGGAAGGACACAGGGTATTACTACAACTGCAACTATCTCAATTGCTGGTGCTTTAACATCAACAGCTGCGGTTGAATGGTATCATATTGTGTATTTCACGGTTCTTGCTATTTTTGCCCACATGGCACTAAACACCTATATTGCACTTGGAGACGTAGAGCTAGATGCTCATACCTATGTACCTTCAAGAAATCCTGTTTCAAGCGGCCTTCTTTCAAAAAAAGAAGCGTTAGGTTTTGTTTATGGTGGAACAATTGTCTGTGCAGCACTTATTTTATTCCTTGTTCTTTATACTGATTATATATCTGTTTCTATGGCCTTTCTCTGCTTTATTCCTTCATATGTGTGGCTTCTCTGGTATGGATGGAAAGGAAAAAGATATCTGATATCCTATGATCTTTCGTTTTCTGTTTCGTATGGATTTAACGTTCTTTTCGGTGTTTTTGCAGTAGGAGGAATGCCAACAATATATACTTGGATTTTTATCGGTGTTATTATCTTTGCAGCAACTGCTTTTGCACAATGGGAAAATGGCCTCAAAGATGTTGATGCAGATCGTAGTGTTGGCGTGAGAAGCTTTGCTGTTGTAACACAAGTGAAAAACAATATGAAACTACATCTTAGTCATCCGTATTTTATCTACGGTGTCTTTTTAAAAATAGGATTTATTATCTGCTGTATTTTTGCGTTTTTGTATTTCAACAATATCTATTATCTCTTGTTTATTTTGCTGTATGGCATACCCTCTCAAATCTTTATTATGTATCGATTTTTAACAAAAGAAAAAGCAATTGATCATAGAAAAACAATACTTCTTGATGTCACCTTTGCCGCGATTCTTGGGTACTCAGTAATTATAGGAAAAACAGGAGTTCTACCCATTGCCTTATTAATCGTTTATCTTGTAGGTGGATATATGGTTGGCTCTATGTTTCAATATAACTCTGAGTTTAAATTCGGCAGATTTTCGTTATCAAAATAATGAGAAGAGATACATTTGTAAAATCTATTTTTTCTTAAGGTAGGTATCAATTGATCGTGCCGCACGTTTCCCAGCACCCATTGCAAGAATAACTGTTGCTGCTCCTGTTGCAATGTCTCCACCAGCAAAAAGCC
>JAIWHQ010000058.1:0-8160 GCA_048629575.1 Thermoplasmatota archaeon
CCACAGCCATAAAAATGAGAAATGTGAAAACACTTCTGCATGGACACTTATGTATGCAACATACTTTATCTTTGCACTAAGCTTTGCATTAATAACTATTTCTTTTGCTTAGCCGACATACAATATTTTTTACTTCAAAAAATAAGGGTGTCATTGCTAATACCACTGAAGCAATAACTAAATAAAAACCAGTAGTAAATCCCCAGCTTGACTGCATACTTACTGTTTCACTACCAAGAGATACACCGATCATACCTTCTCCTTGCACCTCACCGATACTCACCTCACATATTTTAGAGGTGGCAACATAAAACATAGAAATAATTACGATAAGCAAAATAATACCTATCACATCTAAAAAAAACGAATAATTTTTTTTACCTAGTTTCTTTAAGAGAAAACTTACACCTAACATGATACAAGCAGCATATGCCACAAGCACTATTTTTCCCAACAAATCAACAAATAATTCAGGCATCTCAGCAACATCAAACATTGTTTCCCCCTGATAACTAGTAGACTCAATCATAACTTGAGGGAAAACAAACATCTCAGTGCTCCTCTCAGCTATCGGACTGTTACTTAACCCAGAAAAACACCACCATGGTTGAACTAAAGCAATTACAATAAAAACGATAGCTAAAAGCTTCAAAAAAGATGCAACATCCAATCTTTTCATCAGGGTTAATACAACCAGAATACCAATAAAAACCAACGCTGAACCAACAATAAGTGTTGGAGTAATTGACTGTACAGTTGTAACGAGATTCACATTTTTATTATTGGTAAGTTCAACATCCTTACTGCCAACGAACTCTCCATCAGCATATGCCCTGATTGTATAACTTCCCGGCGGTAGAGAAAACGACGGTTCATCTGAGTCATATACCTGTTTTCCCGCTCGCTCGATCTCAAAATATACCTCTTCATAAGTAAGGGGATTCCCCTGCAAGTCAAATAGATCTACTGTGACATCAAAAATGGCAGAAAAGCCCATGCTTATAAGACTTCCATCCTCAGGTACTTTCAGATATTTTTCGTCAACAAAACGGGCATAGGTAACTTGAAGTTTGTAACTCCCTGAGGGAACATCTTCAAAGAAAAAAATACCCGGTTCGATTTCTTCAGATATAATCTGAAGGCTACTGTCAAGTTCAGAACTCAAAAGCGTTGGGGATATCTGCACGCCAGGGGGCAGATTTAATGTATCTTTCACTTCAACAGTCAAATCGTACAAGTCAATATCAAAATCAACAACAACGTCCCGTAGAATATTCTTTATTTCTCCATCATACACCAGTATATCTCTATAATATGCTTTCAATATGTAAGGATCTCTTGGATTGTATGGTGCTTTTAAAATCACCTCACCATCTTTATTTGTTGTGTTTTCATCATAAATAACATCATCTTCATTCAATAGAACTGTATGTATCCCATCGATAGCTTGGCCGTTCTGATCAGAAAAGCATAATTGTATTTCACGTTCCCATGTACAAAACACATGAGCTTTAGAGTCTTCATCTAACGTAACAGCCTTTGCTCCACGGAAAAATTTTGTTGAATTATCAATCTTCCAATACACCTTAATAAGATAGTCACCTTCAACAACTTTTGGAAACAGTATATGTGCTCGTCCTCTATGGAAAAAAGATCTGTTTGCAACACCTGATGTAACAATGTTCCCGTCTTGGCATAACTCAATCCACATCACTGGAAAACGACGGTCGGTTCTGGCTGCAAGCCAAGGATACGAAAATCTTGTGCCGCCAAAATGGGTTACGACTGCCAAACGATGTTTTTTTTGCTCTTGTTCAAAAGAAGAATCTTCAGGAGGTTGACGATGTGCAACAAGTTCTTGATATATTTTTGCTTCTTTTTGAACAGCTTCATATCCCCCATCATCAGTGGTAAACAATTCAGCATCAAATTCAACGACAAGATCTTCTGGGATTTTCAAATCATGACTCTGTCCTTTTTCATATGAATTTCTACCAAAATTTATGGAGGCATAATCAATTTCAGTTCCAAGGAAATTAAAGTATTCTTTTTCCGCTATTTTTAATTGAATACCATCTCTTTCATCAGTTCCAGATGTAACAATGCCTGTATTTGAAGAGAAAATTACTGAATTAGTCTTCCCAGTATCATCATCCCCATAAGCTATCCAAGCCTCTTTTCCGAGATCTGCATCATCTTCAAATGACAGTATCCATTCACGATTTTTTGATTCAGGATCAATGTCCATTTGATATTCTTCAATCTTGTCATTTTCTCCATAAAACCATAGATAAGGAAATATCTCACCAAAATTCATCTTTTTTATAGCTGGGTTTCTTGATTTAAATGAAAACATGACACCGAATCGTCCATCAATGTTTTCTTCCCCTTTGACTATTACATCTTCTGAGAGTTCATGTTTTACTCGAACGCTTATTCTTTTTTCGTCCAGTGGAGAATAATAATATTTATAGATCACTGTCGTTCGTATATCTTTCTTATTTGATTCACTGATAATCCCAAATTCAACCATGAGATTACCATCAACAAACACATCTTTGTGTACGAACGATTGACCAGAGGAGCTTTCATCGTCCTCATTGTTTCCATAGTAGTATGAAAAAGCAAAGGATACAATTTGATCTGCGTTCAACAAGTCAAATTTTTCCATGTTTTTTTTCTGCTTTACAATGATATTAGAAAAAGATCTGTCGAGGAGTTCTCCTTCTTGTCCAACTCCATATATACAGCATCCATCTTCCTTGATTCCGTAATATTTTGCTTCTGCAGATATATCTGATATGGGTGTGGAGAAATAGTATGCGTCTTCAATTGCTACATGATCTGTATAGTTTGGAATGGTTTTTTCGGTATCGTCGTAGTAAATGTAGTATTTTTCTTTGCCGTCAGCAATTTCAGGCACAAGAAAAACCAGATTACATTTCTCTATATGATTTGTTTGTGTTTTTGGTAGATCATATATTTGTGAATCAAGTTCATGCCATCGCATTCCATCCCAACAACAAACTCGTATGGATGTTTCATTTTCATTTTTTGTCCAACAAGAATTGTCAAACGTTATTTGCATGTCAATTGGTTGATATTTTGCATGGGAATCATTTGTTGAGATAGGTAATCGTATTTCCTGTCGGTATGACCATTCTGTGTTCCAAAAAGGAATAGTATCTTCTTGCATGGGCGGAGAACTGGTTACAACTGAGGAAAAAATAAGAATTAATGTACTATAGACTAGTATTAGTGTTGCGATTCGCATAGGTGTTCCTTTTTAAATTTTATGATGTCTTTAATATAATATTAGTTTATATAGTATAATAATTTTTTTATCAATGAGACCCATATGAAGACATTTTTACCCTAAGAGAAAAAATTGAGGTAGCCTAATTCTCCAAATATAATTAAAGAGACAAAACTGATGGCATAGAAAAGATAGGTAACATACATAAGCGACCAAGCCGGAACGTTTTCAAGAGTTTCGCTTTCATGATCTTTACGTATCAGGTAAAAAATGATAAAACCAGGAATAGCAAATATCGTTAACGGCAACAGATAAGAATTTAGCATTCCATAATATACAAAAAATGGAACAAATGCAAATGGAAAAAACAAGAAAGGAAAGGAAATAAACGCTGCTTTTTTTGTTCCAAATGTGTTAATAAGTGTACGCGTACCTGTTCTTTTATCTGCTTCACAGTCTACAATATCTTTTGTAGTCATAGCCCCAATGAAAAATGCAAGGGCAACAATGCCTATCAATAACGGCTCTTTCTGAAATGGGTTGCCAAAAACGCTCCAAGATGCAAGAATTCCAAATAACCCTCGAGGTATTGCAATCCAAATCTGATTAATAAATAAATATTGTTTCATCCTTGGTGGAAGTGAATACATAACAGTAAAAAGCATTATAAGAAATACAAAAATTCCAAACCAGGTATTAATTGTAACGGCACGAAGAAGCGCAAACAGATAAAAAATATAAGCAATACTTTGAGCTTCATCGGGTTTTACCAAACCACGTGGGACCGGTCGGTACGGTTTAGAAATTGTATCAGCCTCAACATCTGTTGCCTGATTAAGTGCATTGGATGCACCATTGAGAAAAGCAAGGGTAAGACTTGCCTGGGCAATTGTAATCCACCAATCTGGAGTGGAACCAAATTTGCCATTATAAACAAGACTTGCAAACATAATAAACATGGAAACAAAAAACGGTGCAGCTAAAGTAAACGGCCTCAGTAAATCAATATATGCTCTGATTTTTACTGAAAGAAACTTACTTTTACTGTAAGGATCTTTCATTGTTAATTTCATTGACATATCTTTGCCGCCCCGTATATCATACCATTATTTAATAGATGCTGTCCATAGAATTATAGAGCATTGAATTAAATAAGCAAATAGAATTTATAAAACATAATATAAATAAGTTTTGTTTTTTAAAATTTGGGAATAGAAAAAGATGAATAACAACTTATGAAAATAACATATCAGCAAGTAATCGCGCAGAATTTAATGCACAGTTAATACCAATGCCTGGAGCGTTTACACAGTCCCCCACCAGATAAAGATTATCTACTGGCGTCTTTATTCCTGGTTTTTTATTGCCAATGACTTTCGCTACTCCATCAAGATGCCAAATGGCAGGATAAATCACCCATCTAAGATTTGAGCGGAAATCAGGTATTATCTTCTCAAGGTTCCGGTCTAATATTTTTTTGAGTTTTTCTAAAGTTTCTTTATTTTTCGCTTCGTCAGGTGTACAAATTACATATGATTGAACAAGATGATGTGACGGAGGTGCCAAACCTGATTCTGGTAAAGTAACCATAAAATCAATCATTCCCGCAGCATCATCACCAACTATACCAGCATCTCTTTCAATAAAAATAAAATTTTTTCCAGGCAAGTCTGGATTAATCTTTTTTAAAGAATAATATGCACATAAACTTCCAGTTCCATTAAGTGAGTTAATGCTCTTGATATAATCTTTTGTAAAATGTTTTTCATCTGCTATTTTGAGAAGATCCTGTACAAGAATATTTGAGATAACAACGTCACAAGAGTATTTTTTCCCTCCAGCGACAATCCCTTTTGCTTTGTTTTCATTAATTAATATTTTCGTAACCGGAGTATTAATATGAATTTCTCCGCCATTTCGCCTGATAAACTCAGCAAGACTATACATAATATGAGATAGGCTTTTTTTTGGATATCTTACACCTTTTAATTTCATATTTCTCTGAGTACGAAAGACGTCCCCTGTTGAAATACTATCAAGGTTATTTACCGTTGTAATTAAACGAGGATTTGCCTCCAATACCACCTTCATTTTACCTTTACCATATTTCTTTATTGTGTCAGTAATTGATGTTTCATCTAACTGCTTCATTGTCTTCTCACCAGATAGAAAAAGTCTAAGGAGGTTTGGAATCATTTTAACTTTATCCCAGTTAGTAACAAATAGACCATAATGATCATTTTTTTGAGTATATAATCTGGACTTGATCATTTCAATGTTAACTTCTGATGTTGAAAGAACGTTTCTAAGATTAGATATAACTCCTCCACCCATTACATGAAAACCTAGATCTAGATAATATCCATTTAACATTTTTTTTTCAAAAATTGTTTCTAATGCTGGTTCAGAAAATGGTACATGCATATGAAACCTAGATAGCAAATTTTCGTAACTCTTAAGATTAAAAGATGACATATTTAAAGTAAGGGTTCTTCCACCAATCAGAGATTCTTTCTCAAAGATTTTTACCTTATGCCCCTTTTTTACAAGCAAAGCACCAACAGTTAATCCCCCTATTCCTGTTCCTATAATAATTATGTTTAGTTCTTTTTTGTTTGTCATTTTACATCCTTGGTTTAAACAGTTTTTCTCCGAGAAATGGCGTAAATATGATATACCATGCTATTGGAAAAATAATCAAGATCGCTGAGTAAGTCACACCTATGATTGAAATAAGCATTATAGGAACAAGAGAATATCTTAGAAATGATTGAACTCCTATTATCTTTCTAATTTTATTTCTATCAAAAGTTTTCATAGTCAATAACTTTATACTTATGAATAAAAACACAAGAGTAAATACTGCCAAAACAATTATCTGCCAGAGATAGTAATCATAATTGTAGAAAATAAAAGGGACAAATAATAGACTCGCTGAACATAGTCTTATCCCCATACCAAAGGCTTTAAACGCGGGTGGAATAGAAAGATTAGTACCTCTAACCGTTACACCAGAATGGAGTGCAATGTTTTTTACACCCATTTTATAGTCATGATCAGCATCTTTTATACCATTCTGAATCGCATTCATGTAGAGTAGATTATTAAAAGTCAAAACAAAAATAACCCATGTGATAACATTTGGTTTACCAAAGGATAAAGCACCAAAAAGAAATATAAAAGCAACAGATAAAGCTACAAGGAAATCTGAACCAATTATTCTTTTACCATATAAGTCATAAATACTCCCAAGAAATCCTGCAATAATTATACACAGTATCGCCATAATTTTGTAAATATCAATAGTTAGTCCATACCAAAGTATAGAGATAAATAAGAATGCAAGAAGCATTAAAAAAATAGTAGTAATCAATGCACCTTTCTTTGATACTTCTCCGCTTACAAGAGGTTTTTTATGCAATACATCTACTAATTGATCAAGCTCAATATCTGCATAATCATTTAGAACAAAACCATAAACACATGCGATCGCACCAATTATGAAAACTAAAATAAGATTATAAAGATCGGTAACTCCAACTGTTAATGCACCAATAACGGCAGGAATACCTAATGCTCCAATACCTGGAAGACGTAACAATTTTGCATATGCAGTTATTCTATTCATCTTGTCTTGGTAAGGAGTGAGTATATATGAGTTTTTCTAATAGATATGAAGGCTAATAGAATACCTCAAATAGTAAGAAAACCTGAAATACAACTATCATTACCCGAGTTCCAGTTCTTTCATATCTTTCAAATGCAGTCCAAATCCTTTTTTCATCACCTTTTAACACTTCTATATAGCTTAACAACCAAGTCAAAACAAGAGTTATTGCTAGGAGACTCCCTCCAATTAAATATAGTGATCCAAAGATTTGTGGAACACCATAACCAGTCCAGTCAAATGCAGGTAAGGGAAAAAGAGGAATAAATGCTAGATAAAAAATCAATGCGACATGCATCGAACGTTTTCTCCCAAGCCTAACAGGCGTCGTCCTAAATCCTGCCTTTAGGTCACCACGATAATCGCCAACACAAACCATTATCTCTCTGCCCACCTCTTGGAAAAATAATGCAACTGCAATTGGTAACATTAATAATAACTCATTTGGAAAAATTGCAATCGCACCCCAATAAGGAATCGCACCGACACCAATTGCAACAGACATATGGCCAAAAATACCATGATATTTTCCATAATAATTATAATAAATACCAGTCTTTTTCTATTCAATTTCAGATGAATTATATTTTTAATAGTTTAAATAATAATTGAGATGAATCATTAAAAAACAGATATTTAAAGAAAAATGGGTTTATTCTATGCTTTCAATATTAGATTTATGTATTTCCAGAGTTAATTTAGAAAAGACATCTTCTACCTTGGTACCAATTTTCGCGCTTGTTTCTATATATTCGTTTGCAGAAACTTGCTGTTGGATGTGATTGATTTCATCTAAATTAATTATTCTATTTTCTGAAGTTAAAAGATCTAGCTTGTTTCCAACGAGTATATTTGGCACGATTCCAATCTTACTTTCCACTTCTTCTTTCCAAGTTAATATGTTATCCAGAGTATTTTTCCTAGTTAAATCAAAAGCGTACACGATACCTTTTGCACCTTTATAAAACGCGTATCGAACCCATCTAAATCGAGGTTGTCCAGCTAAATCCCAGAATTGCAGAGTAACCATGCGTTTAACTTCGGGAATTTTAACGTATTTTACGAAAAAATTAGATCCAATTGTTCTTTGAGCATCTGGTACGAATCTCCTTTTCAAATATTGGTTAAGAATAGTGGTCTTTCCTACTTCCGAATCGCCGACAATACAAATTTTAAAAAAATATTTGTTTAATCCTACCATTTTTTACTTTCCTAACCGGGGTTTCTAGATTAACTA
>JAIWHQ010000059.1:0-3151 GCA_048629575.1 Thermoplasmatota archaeon
TTGCGTACAAGGAGCTAACTCCAGACATCTTGAATGCGGAAATTCAATATTTCACAAGCTTAAAAAAAACGCTGAAGGACTTGAAAAAGGCCTGGTTGGTCTTAAGGGACATAGATCCATTGGCGGCATGAGGGCGTCTATTTACAATGCCATGCCAACTGAGGGAGTACAAACACTTGTTGACTTTCTAAAAGAGTTCCAAGAAAACAATCAGTAAAAAGGATACCTATAACATCTCTCATCATTCTCTTTTTATTTTAAAAATCTTAGTGATTCGTATATTTCTATAGATGATAATAGATTTATAAAGATATATGTTTCTATATATGAAAAATTGAAATTACTATCCACGAATCAAACATATGACATCTCTAGGAGTAAATATATTGATAATAGTGTACAAAAATATATATAAATTATGATGTCTAAATGTATATGTATATAGTCATATATAATTAAGCAATAAGTTAATACGTTCAATAATCATCAAGTGTTCTCATTGTGCTATCTTTCATAAGCTTTTGAGCCGTCTTCCACGAATGACGAACATGCGGCGGTAATTTTCCATATGTTTCAACCCACGTTTTAAGAAACTTTTTTGTGATTGGATCTGCAGGATAACCACTTCCAAGAGGAAGATTCAACTTTTTTTCAAGATCATCTGCGATTTTACGAACGACTTCATCTCTTGTGGTCTTCGCAAGGATCGAAGCAGCACCCACAACAAGATACGTGTCATCTGCTTTATGTTTTGAAATAATCTTTGGATAAAAAGACATGTTTGATAAAATATTTTTAGCGAAACGTTTTTCATTAACATCAGCTGCATCAACATAACAAATATCTGGCTTTAGCTTACCAATAACTTTACTGAAAGCATTCACCTCAATTTCATTAAGCGTCATAATCTTTCGCATATCGTCAATATCAGAAGCAGAAATAATCAAAACTTCATAGTTTATAGCAATTTTTTTGATTATATCAGCAAGAACCGTTCGTCTTTTTGGCGTTATTTTTTTTGAATCACGAACATTAAGTTTTATCAGCTCAGAATCATCTTCAAATAACACTCCTGCAATCACTAATGGACCAAAAACAGGACCTTTTCCGGCTTCATCAACTCCACAAATCATCCAATACTTGTAACAACTAAACGTAAAAAGATGTTGCGATACAAGAAGGGTACTTTTTTATTACAAAAATATATTTAGGCCTTTAATTGCCGCCGTAGCTTAGCTGGTGGAGCGGCTGATTCGTAATCAGCAGGTCAAGGGTTCAAATCTCTTCGGCGGCTTAAATGGAGTGATTTCCTCCTGTTGAACACGTCAAAAACACCATTTTTTGTGTGGGGGCTTTGAACCTCAAAAAGCGTTCTTTTGTCTGATGGATGTGAGGATGATTTAAAAATAGAGATGCAAGTAATGAAAGCACCACAGAGTTTACAAATTACACACACTTCATTAATTAGACCAGACGCCATGTCCTTTTTTCCTTAATTTATTAGTAAGCCATTGTTCAACGTGCTCAGCATCTTTTCGGGTTTCAATAGGATTATACCTCTGAAATTTCCTCCAAACAAGCCGGATACCGTATCGTTTAACATAACTATTTGCCTTATACCCTTGCTTATGCTGCTTGAATCTTGTAACTGGATCGTGAGTAGTTTGACCTACATAAAAACAAGGACGCCGTGGATTCAGATGAGGATTTCTTTCCCTAAATTTTTTTAATTTCAATACTTCTTTATCAAGCTTGATCACATAAACATTGTAGGCCATATCCTTCTCATGTATACAATAAATCAGTAATAATAGTTAGGTAAAAACCTGCCAGGTATGAAATTTAACATCTTTAAAATACTTTGGAGCAAAATCTAACGAGCCTGGCGGGAAGAGGACAGTTTTCTCGGAGAAATACAAGGTAAAAAACACCTAAAAAATGGCCTTTTGAATTTTGGGTTAAAAATTGGTTCTTTTCTCACTAAAAGCTTTCTTTTATTTTTTTCTTTTTTTCAAGTATTCCTGATTTTGTTTATCCCAATATTCTTCCATCTCACGAAGTATTTTGTTTTTATCTATCAAAGGATCTTTTGGTTCATATGCAAAACAAAGAAATTTTTCCCCAATTCGCATCTCTTCCATTTGATCCATCCGGTTAATTAAACATGGGGCCTCTTCCTTTGCATCATTATATTTCAAACATGACATACATAATGCTGGTAAAGGAACCGATAAAGGATCTATTTCTCTTCCATCGTCAGAAAAATATCCACTCTTAATAATTCTAGACTCATCCTCCATAAATATATGAAACCTTCTTTTTGTTATTTCATTTTATATGTATGATACATCAATACCGTGTTTTTTATGTAATTGATGAAATGTTACAAATCTTTTAACGTCTTTGTTATTTGATTTTAGTTTACTACTCTTTTTCTTGAATTGCCGAATAAGATAACTTTCCATGTTTGAAGGAAAAATAAATGATACTCCAGAGGTCATGTTGAAACCCTTAAATTGAAGAATTCTTGTAAATAATAGAATGTTACTGTGTGTAATTGTATTACTGAAGGCAATATCTATTAATTTTATATCGTCTTTGTTATTTAGAATATCGCTCAACAATAATGTATTGTCGGATCTTGAAATAGATGTGATCTTAAACAACGAGGTATATGAAACAGATAAAGCATTGAGAATATTTTTTTCTTCCTCATTTTTGCAGCCGTATTTTTCCTTGTATTTATCAACAACATTTTTGCCAATAAATCGATAATCGTTGAGAGCAAAATCCATTAACACGCTTGTTTCATCCTCATTGTCGAACACGAATTTCCCCTTTTGAATTATTCCTAGTAATTTAGCTGATTTATTCAATGTGTCACGATCAAGGCATTTATCCATCATTTTATGATTAAGCTTCATGCCAATCTTTCTATATTTTTTATATTTTTTAACAGTATCCATATTCATCATCGTCTTATTTATTCTTCAATCTTTAATGCTCTATATATTATTTCAATTTAGTATTATCTATCAATCACCCTCACATCCATCAGACAATACGAGATTTGAACTCTCTTTTGCCGGTAGATTGAAGTTCAAATTATTTTTATAACTTATCTAAAATAATATTATGCTCCCGACGGGAT
>JAIWHQ010000059.1:3161-7945 GCA_048629575.1 Thermoplasmatota archaeon
AACCTTGTTAATCATTTTAAAAGATAAGAGAATCAGGACTAGGTGAAAAACGAACTAAATCAAGTATTTACTAGTAAATTAGTGCTCCCGTCGGGATTTGAACCCGAGTCTAAGCCTCGAGAGGGCTTGATGATTGGCCGCTACACTACGGGAGCAGAAATAAACTATCCACCTGATGCAACCTGAATTATTGTCAGCTCTTGTTCATCGGTAAGTATATCATCAACTGGAACCGGGGTATTATCTCTTAATATAATAATATTATCTGGTTTGAGATTGATTTTTTTTAACAAATCATACATCTTTGACCCGCATTCTAAATCAATCTCATCGGTAACATTCTTAGGCAATATCTTCACATATATCATCAATTGAATCGATAGCCATATAAAAACGCCTTTGATTAAACTTTTCACAACACATATCTATGCTGGGGTAGCCAAGCCCGGCCCACGGCGGTGGTCTCGAAAACCACTGGTGCTCGCACCTCAGGAGTTCAAATCTCCTCCCCAGCGCTCTCAATTTAAGAAAAATATATAGGATCAGCTATTTGCCCCAATCGGTTTTTATCTGCAGGAGCGTCATTAAATACCAAACGGAGAATCAAAAATACTGAAAAACAAAAACGTTTTATGCTATATATAACGTTCTTGTAGAATAAATTTGGATTTAAAAAACAAACAAGGGCAAGGATAAATGAAAAATGATTCGTTAAAAATTACTATCACCATTCCCTCATATTGGTCTAGGGCTAGTGGCAAGGGATTGAATAAAGATGATGCTATTTACGATCATCCGACTCCTTTGGATTGTGAAGGCACTCTAAAGAGAACATTGGATAGCATCAACGTTTTGAAAAACAAAAATTTTAATTTGGTTGTGATTGCTGTCTCAACTGCACAGGACATTGAACAGCAGGTTGAAGAAAAAGTTACTAATATTATAAAATCAACCTCTTTAGATGTTGAGGTAATTCTCTTTTCAAATTCTCAGCTTAGACAGATTCATAATCTGTTTATTGCTGAAGAGAAAAAGGAGTTTGTTGGTCTCCTTAATCTACGCGGTTATTCTAATATTAGAAATCTATGTCTGTTTATCCCCTGTATCTTGGATTCTGATGTAGCATTGCTTATAGATGACGACGAGGTTTTTGATGATCCAGATTTTATTTCGAAGGCTACAGAATATATTGGGAAAAATCTTGATAATAAACCGATTTATGCGATAACCGGATATGTCATTAATGCAAATGGAGATTATCGAGTTAGTAAACAGTTTCATTCTTGGATGAAGTTTTGGGATAAAAATGAAAGAATGAACGAAGCATTCGATAAGATGATTGGAAGAGAACCAAGAATGAAAGAAACACCCTTTGCACTTGGTGGGAACATGGTTATCCATCGAAACCTGTTTTCCGTTGTCCCATTTGATCCAAATATTCCAAGAGGGGAAGATACTGATTTTTTGATGAATGCAAGGATGTTTGGGTTTAGTTTTTTTTTGGATAATAAGTTGTCGATACTGCATCTTCCCCCTCCAAAAAGTCATCCTATTTGGATGCGGTTACGGGAGGATATTTATAGATTTGTGTATGAACGAGCAAAGATCGAGAACCAAAAAGATAGAACAGGGATGACTTGTGTTCATCCGGGAGATTTTGACCCATATCCTGGTTGTTTTTTGAAGAAAGATTTTGAAGAGAAAGTTGAAAAAGCTTGTAGATTGTTGTCTAGGGAATATCTCTCCAAAGGCGATAGGAAAGGATGTGAAGAGATCTTGCGGAATATCGACATTGCAAAACATGATGCTGTGCCAAAATATGACCCTTTCGACGCGTTATGCGTGTTCCAGAAACATTGGTATGAATTATTGAGATTTTCCAGGAGAAATACAGTTCATTCTCGTATTCTGAAAGTTATTAAGACTTAACAATGTAATAATCACACAAATATAGTACTGCAATTCTGAGAGAAATTTCACGCGCGTAAAGCTGATGCTAGATGTTGCACCTATCTCCAATTACATCTTCCCTACCGGTAAAAACTGGATCATTTCACTCTCCAGCATACTAACAATTTTTATATTAAGACAAACATTTAAATTAAACTATTTGATTCTAGTAGACATTGGGAGGTAAAAAAAATGATAAAAATTCTACCTTTAATGGTAGTAGGGTTTCTAATCCTAAGCGGTATTGGAATAGCAAAAACAACACAGGAAATAAACAAAATTGAATCTTATGATCTATTGATAATCGCTCCTTCATCTTTTACTGACGAACTACAACCATTAATTGACCATAAGAACGTCATTGGCATGCCTGCAACTATAGCTGCTTTAGAAAACATCTATGAAGAGTCCCCTGGACGAGACAACGCTGAACAGATAAAATATTTTATAAAACATGCAATTGAAACATGGGAAATAAAGTATGTTCTATTAGTAGGCGGTAGAAAACCATCACTTATAAGTGAAGAATGGCTGCTACCTGTACGATATAGTCATATAGAAGATAACGTGGAAACACCAGAGAAACGATACATTAGCGATTTATATTATGCAGATATATATGACTCGTATGGTAATTTTTCAGGTTGGGATACTAATGAAAACAATGTATTTAGTGAATGGCTATCAAATAAAACTGCAGATGATATCATCGATCTTTATCCAGATGTCTATGTAGGTCGGCTCCCATGTAGAAACACCTTTGAAGTAAAAATTATGGTCAGAAAAATTATACGCTATGAACAAGGACCATGTGACACCTCATGGTTTAAGAAAATCGTCGTTGCCGGTGGCGATACTTATACGTTTAATGATTATTATGAGGGAGAAGTTGCAAATCAACAGGCACTTGATTATATGCACGATTATGAACATGTAAAACTTTGGACTTCCGATGAATCACTTCAGAGCTGGCGAGATGTCGTAAAAACGATAAATAAAGGCTGCGGATTTCTGTTTTTTGCAGGTCATGGAAGTCCTGCAGCATGGGGAACTCATCCTCCATATGACAATTCAACATGGATTTTTGGTCTTAAATTATGGAATATGCCCTTATTGTTTAACAAAGAAAAACTCCCCATATGTGTTGTCGGCGGATGTCATAATAGTATGTTCAACATAAGCATTCTTCATAATAGTTGGACATATGGCCTACCAATTCAAGAATGTTGGAGTTGGCATCTTACCCGCAAGATTGGTGGGGGCGCTATTGCAACATTAGGATGTACTGGCCTTGGATATGGAAAAGAGGATAAACAGGATCCCAGCCAAGGTGGAGGCGGCGACTGGCTAAATGTTTTATTCTTCCGAGAATGTGGTGAACACCAAGAAGACATTTTAGGAAAAGCATGGGGAAATACGATAGCATCATATCTTGATGAATTCCCCATCGATTGGAGCCAACAGGCATTTAACGATACCGCACTTGATGCAAAAACTGTACAAGAATGGGTCTTATTAGGAGACCCGAGTTTGAAGATTGGAGGGTACAACACCCTCTAAATTATTTTATTTTATCTTTTTCTTACGGTAACTCTTGCAGTTATCTTCCCTTCACGGGCAAGCCAACCAAGAGCACAATAACAATCAATTTTTTCAATTTTTGTTACACGGGACATAGCATTAATATCAATTTCATTATTTCTTCCAAGAACCTCCCAGATTTTACCAGCATTTACCCCAATGTGGTTTGTTAAATTTGTTTCTCCGATTTTATAGGTTCTCTTCTCTTTACAGATCTTGTTTTCTCTAGCAAGCCATCCAACTGCTCCATAAAACTCTTCATTTCTCAGATTTGTTTTTTTCTGAAGTTTTGTCTGTACTTGAGGGCCTTCAAAATTTAATACATCGTATATTTTTCCTGCATTATTTCCAAAAGATTTTATTATTTCACTCATCTAGTGCATCCTCCTAAGTAAGTAGTCGTGTAACTAGGTATACTATTAAAAATATTTTGGTATTTTTAGACAAAAATAATCGATTCTTAATTTTTCGACAGATTTAAAAAGAATTATTATTTCCACTCATTGGAGGCATTTGTTATGATAATATGGAAAAGTAGTTTGTTAATTATAGGCTTATGTGTACTAGTACTATCAAGTATGAATGTATCGGCAGAAACAGTAACAGATGGAACAGGAGATATCTATCATTGGTATTGGAATGCGGATCCTGGTACTTTTGGATGGCAAGTAACTGCTGATGAAAAACCTAATATAAATATCAAAGAATTGACATTTAGTATTAGTGGCGATATTGCAACATTTACAATGACAGTTGATGGAATTATCGAGGATTCTGAATTTGTAAGCTATTGGGCAACATACACAAGTGGTGAAAATATTGTCTACTTGTTTACATACATCAATGGAGTTGCAGGTGGAATGGCAAGTAATGCTGATACTACACAATTTGATATGGAGGCGGACTCCACCGTTGTTGGAGATACTTTAACTATAATGTTTGATTCAGTTGGCGAAGGTACATCAGACGTTGAATTTCATGGTTATGCATACACTTGGACTGAATCGGGTGGTGTATCTGGCGAATCTTGGTGGGATTATGCACCAGATACTTATTTCGAAGGAGATATAAGTGACGATGACACAGGAGGAGACGATACCAGTGGCGATGATACTGGAGGAGATGGTAATGGAGATGGCGGAACACCGTCACCACCAAGTGGAACGCCGGGTTTTGAAACATTAGCAGTCATTGCAGCACTCGGTGTTGCATTGATCATTTTAAGAAGAAAAAACTAATTCTTATTTTTCTTC
>JAIWHQ010000060.1:0-7944 GCA_048629575.1 Thermoplasmatota archaeon
TATTTATTTCTCGTTGAAGTTTTGCATCTGCTGCATGTATTTCATCAGCAGTATTTTCTTTTGGAAGACAGTTTTTTGTTTTTTGAAGATCTTGAATCCACCATTCCGTTACATATGAGGAATCTGGAAGTAACGAGTTGTTTTCTATGAATTCCCCATAGGGGATAAGAATCTCTCCGAGATCAACTATTTGTTTTACATCCCTTCGTATGTCTTTTACATCGTTTATTTGAATGAGATCTCCGTTCTGGAGCAGAACGATTGGTCCTTCGATTTGATCGCATGGTGTACCTATTGTTCCTTTTCCAGGTCGTTCTGTTTTCATCTGCGTTCCAACGGTAATAAAACTATCAAGAAGGAACATTGATGCTGGGTTAATCGCAGTGGAAGCGAGTCCTGCCGTACGGGCTCTGCCGTATCGTAGGCGAAAGCCTCCTTTTCTTGAGGGATGTGAGAGTACGGGTCTTCCTGCAATGACTTCTCCGATGTATTTAGTAGAAGGAGCAATTACTGGTATTTCACCTTCTTCAGTTTTTGTCTCGCCACCTTTGTTGATAAAAATATCGAGGAACTCCCATCCTTTAAGTTTAAGTTTTTTAACGTGTTTATAGATTTTCGGTGCTTTTAAACATAGTCCTTCTGCAATGACAAGGCAGGCGCCGCCTCGTAGGCGATTTGTTGAAATTCTTGGTAGATCTCTGTATCCTGTGACTTCTACATCTTCTGTTCCTTCACCGTTGATACATATCGGACAGTTCTTCACCACAAGATCTATCTCATCAACTGAAGGCGTATATTGTAGATGCTGTGCTCTTTTATAGAGAGGGATTTCTTCTTTGTATCGTTCTATCTCACCAGATGTTGGCAGATATTTCCCGATACCTAGTTCTCGTCGTACGACATCAGCAATGAGTACACTCATTGCTTGTCCGGTTCCTCCTGCACTTCGAATGGGTCCTGAGAAGTAGAGATCAACATATTTTGAACCGTCTTTGTTCGCTCCAAGTTTTACTTCAGCAATTCCTTCAAGAGGTGCGACAAGAACTCCTTCGGTGAGTATGGCAAGTCCTGTTCGTATGGCTTGATCAAGAGCAGCTTCAACAGTTTTGAATTTGTATGTTTTCCCTCCAACAATTTGTC
Source organism: Thermoplasmatota archaeon (assembly GCA_048629575.1). Classification (GTDB taxonomy): domain Archaea; phylum Thermoplasmatota; class E2; order DHVEG-1; family DHVEG-1; genus JAUWYM01. Next base: position 1,141 of record JAIWHQ010000060.1, read on the forward strand.
TTGCAATTTCTAACGAAACAAGTTCTCTATTTTCGATTTTTTTTGTCTCTTTTCGAATTATCGCTGCGATATCTTTTGGTCCTACGAGTTGTTCGACTCGTGCTGCAAGATCAAGTGCTTGTGGTATTTCGACGGTTAGTTCGGGATCTTTGCCTTTTTTTCGTGCCGCATCTGCAATATTATAACATCTATCAATTTCTTTTTGAAGCTGACTAAAATAGTTATGCATAGTTGTACTTGCTGCAATATCTTTGGACATCTCCCCATCCATATTTTATTCTCTTTAAAAGTTAACAATTATGTATAGGCAAAATAGGTTTAAAGGTTTGTGTTATCCTATGTTCTCCATACGAAATAAAGGGGTTATTTTTATAATAATAAATTTGTTGAAATCACAGGTTTTTTTGACTGAAATCCATGGTTGTCGCATTTCCGGTTTTAAGATCCACGATTGGTAGTTTTGCTGAGTCTGGGACAAAGTTGAGCATTTTCTGATAAGATGTCTGTGCCTGCCAGCTGGATGCATTAATTAGTGTTACTCCACGGTAGTTATCAATATTTGATATATGGACGTGTCCGGTGACAAAGATATCAGGAACTTTATCTATTATCATATAATCAGAATGTTCAGGGGCAAGTGGTGTGTATCCTCCATATGCTGGTGCGAGATGACGTTTTCTAAGCATCACCTTCATCACATCAGTTGGTTGATTATAATTTAAATGTTGAATGTTTGTTGAGAAATCAAGAAGACTTTGACCATGATACGAGAGTATTTCAACGCCATGCAGCGAGAAAGTACAGGGGTTGCCGATGAAGATGAATTCTTTACCGGAGAAAAGATCTTGTATTTCTTTTTCAAATGTCGGCTGAGGCTCCGCAGGTCGTACGGCATCATGATTTCCTGGTTGAAGAAGAATAGTGAGATGACTTGGGAGAATCTCAAGTTGTTTTGCAAGGGCTTCGTATTGTTGATAAATATTTGGTATTGTAAGCTCTTTTTCCTGACCAGGATATATTCCTATACCATCGACGAGATCTCCAGGAAGTACAATGTATTTGACTTTACTTGCTACTTCTTTTTGTCGCAAGTTTCCAAGATTTCCATTTATCCATCTGAGAAAAGAGTTCCATTCATCGTTCATGAACGTGTTACTACCTATATGGACATCAGAGAGAAAAGCAGCATAGACTGGGATTTCTGCTTTCTTTTTATCATGTTGCAGTTTTATATCTGGAAACACAATGTTTTGAATAATGATAAGATCTCCGTTTTTGCTAAATTTACCAGAAACACCAATGATTTCATCAACAATAACTTCACTAGCGTAATGAAAGACTTCACCATTGTTTTTTAACGCCATGAGTACAGTGGTTCCTGTTTCATCTTCAAGTTCAATGCGTTTATGTCCATTCACTGTTGTTTTTATGTCTTTTACAATGCCTATAAGTTGAACATCTGAAAGGTTTTTGTTGATACGGCCGATGGGGATAACATGAACCATTTCTCTTCTTTGACTACGTATTATTTTACGTAAAACATCATGACGGTTTCTAAATAATTTTACAAAATCTTGCGTTGTCCCCTCACAGGTACTTTCTCCGGTGACATCCTTCAATATTTTAACTTCAGATTCGTATTCTTTAGAAAGTGGTTTCCATCCTTTTACTGTTTTTATCTCTATTGTTTGAAGAGGTTCTTCTCTGTTTTCTAATTCCAACGTGTCTTCTTCTTCGAAATCATCACTTTCTTCATCTAAAATTTCATCAACAAGAATAGTTTTGTTGTATATTTCAGAAAGAACTTTATTTTGTAGTTCTTTTGTTTCCAACACAGCATCATCTGGTGTTGATGGTTTTTCTTCTTTTGCTGATTCTTCAACATTTTTTATATTTACAACTGTTAAAAAGAGGGGATATTCCTTCAAATTTTTAAGGAGAAACGAGGCGAAATCATCTGGGTTTTCTTTGTTTGATATATAGTCTAGTGCATCTGGTTGAATAAATGTTCCATGTTCAGAGAATAGCTTTAGAATCGATCTCATTTCCCCAACCCTAAAAATAACGTTTCAAATAAACGGTATGTACTTTGTGTTTTTAGAATTATGGTTTTGAGCACTAAAGCTAAATATCTAAAGTATTAATATAGTAAATTGAATAGGGGGCTTAAATGACTCAAATTTCTGAAGCAAAGAAAGGTATCATTACAAAGCAAATGAAAGATGTTTCTAAAAACGAAAACATTGATGTAGAAATAATTAGAAGAAGGGTTGCTTCAGGTAAAATTGTTATTCCATATAATCCAATTCATTCCCCAAAATCATTAGGATTAGGGAAAGGTCTTAGAGTCAAGGTTAATGCAAATATTGGAACATCACGTGAATATTGTGACATTAAAGAAGAAATTGAAAAAGCAAATGTTTCAATGGATGCTGGCGCTCATGCCATAATGGATCTTTCAACAGGAGGAGATCTTGATAAAATACGCACCTCGCTTCTTAAAACAGTAGATGTTTCTTTTGGAACTGTCCCTATTTATCAGGCAGGAATAGATGCAATTGAAAAAAGAGGTTCTATTATAGATATGACAGAAGATGATATGTTTCGTTCAATCGAAAATCAGGCAAAACAAGGTGTTGATTTTGCTGTTGTCCATGTTGGTATTACTAAAGAGAGTGTAGAAAGGCTGCAAAGACAAAAACGATTAATCCCCATGGTTTCCCGAGGTGGATCGTTTCATATGGCCTGGATTTTGCATAACGAACAGGAGAACCCGTTGTATAAAAACTTTGATTATTTGTTGGATATTGCAAAAGAGTATGACCTCACGCTTTCACTAGGGGATGGCATGCGATCAGGAGCGCTTTATGATTCAAATGATAGAGCAAAATTCCAAGAACTCCTCATCATTGGTGAACTTGTTGAAAGAGCACGAGAGAAAGGTGTTCAAAGTATGGTCGAAGGTCCTGGGCATATGCCCCTAAATGATATTCAATCTAACATTGAGGTTATGAAGAAAGTTACAGATGCTGCTCCATATTTTGTTCTTGGCCCATTGGTTACCGATATTGCTCCGGGGTATGATCATTTTGTCGGTGGAATCGGCGGAGCACTTGCAGGTTTTTTTGGTGCTGATTTCCTCTGTTATCTGACACCTGCCGAACATCTGTCACTACCTGATAAAAATGATGTAAGAGAGGGTGTTATTGCTACAAGAATTGCTGCCCATGCTGCAGATCTTGCGAGAGGAATAGATAGAGATGTCGATTTTAAGTTTAGTAAGGCTCGCGAGGATTTAAACTGGGATGAAATGTTCTCTCTGTGTATTGATCCTAAAAAGGCAAAAGAATACAGACAGAAACGACTACCATTAGAAGATACAAGTGCATGCTCTATGTGCGGGAAGCTTTGTGCGATTGAGCTTGTCAAAAAATATTTGAAGGAATAGTTAAAATCTAAAAAAACTACTCAGCTATATAAACAACTTTTTTGATTACACACCACTATGATTGATCTGTATCTTGCATTTCCAGCATTTATCATCGGGCTTATTCTCCTTTGGAAAGGTTCAGATATACTTGTTGATGGTACATCAAAAACAGCTGCACATCTGGGCATCTCAGCTTTAATTATTTCTGTAATCCTGGTTGGATTTGGTACTTCCGCACCTGAACTTGCAATTTCAGTTGGGGCTGCCGCTCAAAATAATTCAGACATATCCCTTGGTAACATTATCGGTTCTTGTATTGCAAATCTTTTGCTTGTATTAGGAGTTGCTGCTATTGTTAAACCAATTAAGATAAAAAAAGGAATTATTAGGAGAGAGTTCCTCATTATGCTTGGTGCTACTATTGTCCTTTTGGTTTCATCGTTTTTTGGATTGCTTGATAAATATCATTGGATTGGAGGAGTTCTTTTCCTGATTCTTTTTACGTCATTTGTTGGTTATTATGTTTTAAAAGCCAGAAAAGAAAGAAATAGAGAAAAGAAAATCGACACAGGTAAGACTTCAAAGAATCTTATTTTCATAGGACTTGGAATTATTGGAGTTATTGCAGGAGCATGGTTTTTGATTGAATCCGCTGTGATAATTGCTGAGCTCTTTCATATTGACCCTTTTATTATTGCTATCTCAATTGTGGCCGTAGGTACTTCACTTCCAGAGCTTGTCGTCTCCTCAACAGCTGCTTATAAAAATAAACATGATATTGCAGTAGGAAATGTTCTTGGATCAAATGTTTTCAACATCTTTTTAATATTAGGAGTTGCAGCTTTGTTTATTCCACTTAAAGCATTGGATTCGTTAACACATTTATGGATCCTTCTTCTAGTATCCCTTATAATGTTTCCAATTCTTTATACTGGTAAAATGATTTCCCGAAAAGAAGGAGTGTTTATGCTGATCATCTATTCTATCTTTATTTGGTATTCATTTTTTGGACATACTGTGATAGGTCTACTATAGACTAAATCAAACTGTATAAATAGGTAAAAAGTATTCGTAGGGACCAATGGAGGAGAAGAAACTTTCTATTAAAAAAGAGATTTTTCCTGTTTTTTTAATGGGTTGTCTTTTTGTTCTGATTCATGGCCTTGCGTTGCTTGTCATCAGGCCTTTTGAAGACGCAGGGATGCAAGCTTTTGAGGATTCAGGTGATCCGATGAATCTTGTGATCTTCTTTGCCATCATCATTGCAATGACTCTTGTTATTTTACTCATTGCAAAGTATTGGAAGAAACAATTGATTCAATTCATTATTTTAGGTGCTGTTGGATATACTTCTTTTTATGTGTTTTTACCACTTCTTGCTCTGATCGTCTCTGGCTGGTGGCCTCTTATTCTTTCAATTGCTTTTGCAGCAGTTCTTACTATAACTTTGTTTAAATATCCTGAATGGTACATTATAGATATCTGCGGGGTTATTGTTGGAGCTGGAGCTATTGCAATATTTGGGATATCTCTTGATATTTTTTTAGTACTGATTTTACTGATAATACTTGCTATCTATGATGTAATATCTGTGTATAAAACGAAACATATGATTGATCTTGCAGATACAGTTATGGATCTCAAGCTTCCGGTTCTTTTGGTTGTACCAAAAATCAGAAAGTATTCTCTATTAAAAGAAACGAAGAGTTTGAAAGAAAAATTAAAAGATGACGAAGAAAGAGACGCATTTTTTATGGGACTTGGAGATATTGTAATGCCTGGGATTTTAGTTGCTGCAACATATCACAACATCAGCGGAGGATTCCCCATAGCACTGGGAGTAATAGTTGGTACTCTTGCTGGATTTATCGTACTTATGACTTTTGTTGTAAAAGGAAAACCCCAAGCAGGACTACCATGTCTTTGCGGTGGCGCTATTCTTGGATATCTAGTATCAAGTTATGTATGGTTTGGAAAAATAGTTGGACTTCATTTTTCTTTTTAGAGTTAATATTCCATTTTAATATGATCGTCTTCACACCATATTTTTCTGCTGGAATGACTCAATGGTTTACTACATATGGGGCATGTTGTTTTTTCAAGAAAATGTTCAAGCCAGATATCTCGCACCTGCAGTACAGTCTCGTTTTCAATACGGCTTAACGTTTCTCTGAGTTCAGGAGTTATAGCAAGTTTTCTAAGAGTTGAATAATTAATTTTTTTCTTCTTTGGAACAAGCGATGGATCACTATAGACAGCTGTTGCAGCGTATTGTTTTGTTTTTTCACCTTGTTTACCGATGATGAGTGCTGCAATAACTACTCCACTTAGAAGTCCACCTAAATGAGCAAAGTGTGCTGTGTTATCCTGAACGCCTGAAAAAAACATGACAATTACTGTTTCCATCACAGCAAAAAGAATCGCAGCATACATTACTTTAATACGACGAAATATCATAATTATTCCAAGTGGAATAGGCATAACAACCTCATCTCTAGGATACGAGTAAGCAAAGGCTCCAAGAATTCCAAAAATAGCACCAGAAGCCCCAATTAAAACCGTTGAAGGAGAGGATGCAGGATCAAGAAAGCCCACAAGAGAATGAGTAATAGCACCACACACACCAGTAATAAGATAAATACCTAAGAGGTTCTTCATACCAATTCGCTGTTCAAATGCTATTCCCATAAAGAGAAATACTATCATGTTTCCTAAAATATGAGCAAAACCACCATGAAGAAACATTGATGTGAATAATGTGTAAAGCTGAGGGAAATATTCCACTGTAAGATAAATTGGTCGAAAGCCAATCTCATAAATTACAAAAGGATAAATAATGGTTATAACGAAAATAATAAAGTTTGCAATTATTAATGAATATGTTATCATAACCTTTTTAAAACGTGCAATGGCAATTGCCCCAATCATTATGCCAATACAAACAAGTGACACTTCACTTATAGCTAGTAATGCTACGTCCATTTTCTTTTTCTCCAGTCACGTCCAACAAGTGCAAACGTCATACCGTATATAAGTACAATAAATGACGGGTTTTTATATTCTGCCAAAAAATCTTCAAAAGAAGAAACTGGTTCTTTTTCTGTTGGTGGACCAAGATTCCAATCATAAAAAAATACTTCAGCATAATACAAAGCGATTTCTTCGTTTTCAATAATTATCCCTGCTTCTCTGTTCCTCGTAACAGAATTCTCATTCCAGTTGATGCTGGAGATGAGAACAGAGGTGTTATCAACAATCATTCCCTTATTGTGCATGTTGGCAAAATACGACCAGTTTGTATAATGAAACTTTACTGTGATACCATGTTCTTCGAGATATTTTTTTGTCTCATTTTGTTTTATATTGGTTGGTTC
>JAIWHQ010000061.1:0-7784 GCA_048629575.1 Thermoplasmatota archaeon
ACTCTCCATCTGCGAAAACGTCTCCTCCCTGTTCAGCGGGATTTCGAAGCCGGACTTTTACATTTTTGGCTGCTTTGTCCCCAATATTCAGAAGATACACTCTCAGAGTTCTTGGCTGGACAAGAATATTGGGATCATTGGCACCCCGATTTGGCTCCGCCCATATGGGGGAAGAAACAATGGTCGCATTCTTGTGCTGTTTTGAGAAAAACTGATGGAGACGAAGCGCCTCTTCAGGAAGTCCCGTGCCATCTGTAGGAAAATCAAAAAATCGTTCGCACAATTGATCAGCAAACTGAAGCAGTCCCGGTGTAGCGTTTGGAGCAAAAAATCCTACCCCAGGAGACTCGGGAGCGACAAGGCGGACAAAACGCATCTGCTGTTCCACTTCTTCCTTAGTGTCAGCCCACTTATTCTTATCTTCAGGCTTTCCGGAACTCAATCCCAGCGCAACAACACTTTTTTCCAGAATTTTGTGCATCCTAGCCACATAAACCTGAGTGGCAATCCACCAATAATCGCTTTTACTGCTGACGTAGGCTTCCAAAAGAACCAGAGACACGACATCCTTGTAGGCTTCGGCTAAAACTTGAGATATGGGGCCTCTCATCTGCCAGACGGCCAGATCCAAATTGGGTTTTTTCTGTTTGGTTATCCTGAGAATCTTCGCGCTTTTTTGATCGGTTTTCCCGCCAAAATCAAACCCAAATTCATCAATACAGATAACAGGATTCGTTTCGCCTCCATAGTCGCGGTTCATCAAAATATCGACCGCTCTGTCCACAGGGGACTTCAGCAGATCGAACCATGTCTGGTGGGCAGCTGGAACAACACCCCGATTTCTCCAATATTTACGGTCTCCAATTCGGGCGGGAGTATGGAAGGTCAGTGATTTCAGCTCTTTCGGATCGTGCTTTCCAATAAACGTGAACGCAATAATCTTTTCCTGACCTAAAACTTCATTTTTCTCTTTCTGGATTGCTATGGCATTAATGAAAAAACCACAGAAAATAAAAACGATAGTCAGAATTTTTTTCATATAGATATTATTTTTATTAGCCAAATTAACAATTCTTTTGTAGAATTCTTTCGTAGGAAGGTAACCAGTAGGGTTGTGAGGGACATTAATCACAATACATTTTGTAGATTGAGTTAGGTTAGATTCTAAAAATTGTAAATCAAGTTCCCAATCAGTCTCATCGTCCATTAACCACTTCGTAACTTTACATCCAATCGCATTAGCTATTTCGTAGAGAGATTGGTATGCCGGATATTGAACAATTATATGGTCGTCCTTTTTCAATAAAACATTCATAAATATAAAATGGCAGTACTAGGTAATTTCATTTTTGGATTTGATCAAGATACTTTAGATGTTTTTGATGTAACACTTGAAAAACTACATGAACTTCAGATTGATATTGTACAAGTGAATATTTTAACGCCATTTCCTGGTACACCATTATTTGATAGACTCGAAAAAGAAGAGAGAATACTTACAAGGGACTGGTCAAAATACAATCTTACAACTGTAGTGTTTAAACCAAAGAATATGACGGAAAAAGAACTCTTTGAAGGTGCAAGAAAAGTTGCAAAAGAATTCTATTCACTTCCAAACGTGATAATTCGGGCTTCAAAAATTTTGATGACGTCAAAAAGAATGGCTGGCATTATATCAGTTAGTAGTAATTTTTCTCATAGAGGATATTACGCTAGGGATTTTTCTGTCTAGTTTTATCTGTTGTACAACCAGACATCAGTAAAATTGTTACTAAACACAGGCTTATAATTATTGTTAACAAATTTTTTTTCATGTGCATCCAAACATTAGAATTAATAGAATTGATTTAAAGTTTTCTAACACGGTTTTTGTTTGTGATATATAACCCAAGAATGACGAGTGTTCCGCCGAGGATAAACAACCATGTAATTTGTTCGTCAAAGAAGAAGTAACTAATGGATGTAGAAAGCACTGGGATGAAATAAAGGTATACGCTGATTTCTGACGCTGTTTTAATTTCAAGTGCTACATACCATAAAACGTAGCCAATAACGGTGGAAAATATTCCAAGAAAAAGTACTGCGCTCCAGCCAGTAATTGACATTGCTGTTACTTCTTCAAAAAACGAGGTGTTAATAAAGGGGATTAGTCCGAGGCTTCCAATGAGAAATGCATAGGTTGTTAGAGAAAGTGCTGAGTAACGCTTCAGCATCTTTTTTCCAGCAATTGTATAGCCTGCGCCCATTAATGCTGCTATAAGAACTGCAAGTGCACAGGATAGGTAGGTAATCTCCACTGAGGAATCAGGTGTGCCAACTATAGAGACAATTACTACCCCAATAAGGGAGAGGATGACTCCAAAGATAATTTTTAGAGTGATTTTCTCTTTGAGAAATAGTATTGCTAAGATAACTATAAATATGGGGATGGTTGCAATAATGAGGCTTGCGGCGCTTGCTGAAATATGTTGTTCTCCATAGTTTAATCCAAGATGATAGACAACCACGCCTAAAAATCCTAAAAGAAACAGTGGAATAATATCTTTTTTATGTAATTTAGAGAATTTTTTAGGCATTGTGCAAAGAAGAATGAGAAATACGAAACAGGCAACAAAAAGACGTATAATTGTGAGGTTAATTGGAGAGAGTTCTTCGAGTCCTATTTTTATAAATGGAAAGGCAAGTGCCCAGAAGATAATTGGTAGTCCCATTATTAAATAAAAGTATTTTTTTGCAGAGTTTTCTTTTTTGTTCTTCTGTTCTGGCATTATTTGGTACAGGCAACTAACATGTTGATTTAAATTGTCTGTCTATTCATGTGGTCTTGATTTATTTTTTGACTTTGTAGATGTTTATGCTTTCATCTTCGAAGACAACCCATCGTAGTTTGCTTCCGTTTTTTAGTTTCAACAGATCAACGACTTCAGAGGGGACGGTTATTCGTCTTCGTGATCCTTTAATTGTTATTGCGGTTTCTTTTATGCATTTTACTGTGTCTAATTCAATTTTTGGCATTAATCAATGGTATTTATTGGGAACATAAATAGTTTGTTATTTTTACAATATATATTGAACATGGTTGTAAGAAAGGTATATGAAGTACCGGCAGAGTAAGTTCATCGATTTTCTGATCGAAAAAATGCATAGTATAACAACTCTCGATAAATATTAGGGGGAAGGGAAAAAAATTAGGGGGAATAATATGAAGAAAGTAAAGATCCCTTCCTCCTCTCCTAACAAATTGCCTATTTATTTCTCTGTATCCTCACCAATCATATTTGCTATTATGCATCATGTATACAATTACCAACTTAAAATGGTTTCGATATATTTTTGTAGAACGCCTATTTCATTTCACCAAACAAATTCAATAGATTTTTTGCTAATCTATGCATATTTTTTTGGCACAAATACGAGGATATATATGCATATGTAGATAACTATCCAGATGCAGGGATATGTAGATAGATATGCATGCGTAGATGTATCGGATTATTTACATGGGAAAATAGTTTATTAATACGAAAAAGTATCTGTGTGTGGAAACAATGGAAGATGGGATGTCGCAAGAGGAGATACTAGAAACTTCTCCGGAATTAAAGAGGCCACTTGCTGTTCGAGCGCTTCGGAGAAGTAATGTCCGAAAGAAGATTGCGGAATATCTTTTTGATATCAGCCCTAATTACAGCTACACTTCTGAAATTGCGTATCATGTGAGAACAACTCCATCAAATGTCATTGGAGCAATACGAGGCATGCAGACACGATACCGGGTGGAAGAGTCTCTTTTGAATCTTGACATCATAGAAGAAAGAAGTTGCGGAAAGAATGTACGATTATACGGCATCACTGATTTTGGAAAAGAGATGTTAAAAACCGTTAAAGATCGTCGATAAAACATCTTTGTATTATTTTTTTAAGTACTTTTGTTTTATCTTCTGTAATTTCTTCGTCCATTGACTATCAGCCCCGATACAAATGAACACTAATCGTTCTTACTCGTTATTCATTAAAAAAAAACCACTGTTGTATGACTACAGTATTTAGTATATCAATACAACAGGTTTCAAAAACGTATATTATCTCTAGTCATTTTTTAATTTCTTGACATTTGTTGCTTGTGGTCCTCGTTCTGAATCTTCTGTCTCAAATTCAACGTTATCTCCGTCATTAAGAGATGTTCCTTCAGGTATAGATGTTTTGTGAACAAATACATCTTTTCCGTCCTCGACTTCTATGAAGCCAAATCCTTTCATTTCATTATACCATTTTACAGTTCCTTTCATATGTTTGTCACCTCCTCAGACTATATTGTCTGGAATGAACAAAAGATCAATGAATAAAAAATTCCAAAAGTCCAAAAAAACGAAATTGTGAAACTCTTATTTATATTTCTTTCTAACACCTATAGTGCCTCTTAGCATAAATAGCTATCTATTGAGCTAATTTGACAATTTGATGGTGTATAAAACTACTGTTTAATCCCTTATAAAACCCGTTTTTATATTATAATAATAAAAGTAATTAATAATGTTATATGTTAACATGAGCCGCTGGGGGGAATTGAACCCCCGACCTATTCCTTACCAAGGAATCGCTATACCTCTAAGCCACAGCGGCGTAATGCACCCTGAATAGAGATGGGTTTATTTTACTTTTTGGCAAAAGTGGGTTAAAAAGAAACGTTTTTTAAAAAGATATGTATGTTTGAATCTGGTGAACTTTATAAAATCAGTTGATTTACCCGATGTTCAATCAAGATTTTCTCCCTCAAATTTTAAGATCACAAGAGTTGGGGTAACTGGAGTTAAAAAACTTGTTCATATTAAGCGACCTAACAAAGATTCAATTATTCCTTTAGTTGTTACTATGGATCTTTTTGTTGATCTTCCAGCATCTCAGAAAGGAAGTCATATGTCGAGAAACTTAGAACTTGTATCTGAAATTATAGATCATAATCTTCAAGAACCTGTTTCTGATCTTGAATCGTTTTGTGCAAAAACTGCAAAATTACTTCTTAAAAAACATGATTATGCGACATTTTCAGAAATAAAAGCAGAAGCAGATTATTTTTTAGATGTCGCCTATCCTGATGGTAAAAAAGGATCTGAGCCATACAAACTTGTAGCAGAAGCAAGAGCAAAAAGCAATGGAGAAATAAAAAAACTTATCGGTGTCAAAATAATAGGTATGACTGCGTGTCCATGTGCAATGGAAGTTGTTCGAAAGTTGAACGATCTTGGCAACGCTCCGGTTCCTACGCATAATCAGAGGAATATTGGGACGCTCATGATAGAAGTTCCACGTGATGTTCGTTCTGTTGATGCAGATGACCTCATTGGTATTGTTGAACAATCGTTTAGTAGTCCTACTTATAGCATTTTGAAAAGAAAAGAAGAAGCGGAATTGGTTTTAAAGGCACATGAGAAGCCAAAGTTTGTAGAAGATGTGGTAAGAGATATGCTCAGTGCTGTTTTGAATAAATATAAAGATTTACCAGATGATGTTATTGTTATAGCGAGAAGTGAAAGTGAGGAATCAATTCATAAACATAATGCCTTTGCAGAGCGTGTTACTACACTTGGTGAGTTAAGGAAGTAGATGGTTGTTTTTTTTCATGTCTTTGATACGTTGAATACTCTTTTTTTAAAAGTGGTTAGGAAAAGATTGTCCTCACTATATACTGCCTTTTCCTAGTTGGTGGTAGGAGAGATGGGAAAGAGAGACAAATGGGGGATAGATAAAAAGGAAAAATGAAGCTCCATGTTCTCTCCTCCCTCGCTACAAAAACCTATATACATTTCACCTTTTTAATTATATATATTATTTTTCTATAACATTAATCTATTTCAAATTTGGATGTTGTTGCTCAATCAATTCTATCTTCTACAAAGCCATATGTTTGGATAGTACTTGTCGAAAACCTTTAAGAATATCTGCTGAATTACCGTCTCTCATGTCAAAATATCATATTGCCGTACTTCCAGGGGATGGCGTCGGAAATGATGTAATGGAGGCAGCAAAAATCGTACTTGATACGGTAAATCTTGATGCCGAATACGTACATGGAGATATAGGCTGGGAATTCTGGAAAAAAGAGGGGAACCCGCTTCCTGATCGAACTGTTGATCTTTTAAAAGAATGTGATTGCGCTCTTTTCGGGGCAATTACCTCCAAACCAAATGTAGAGGCACAGAAAGAATTAATTCCAGAGCTTAGAAACAAAGGTATCGTCTACTCAAGCGCTATTGTAGGGCTTCGTCAGAAGCTGAATCTTCATACAAATCTAAGGCCATGCAAGGCGTATCCTGGAAACCCGTTGAATTATAGAGACGATATTGATCTTGTTGTCTTTCGAGAAAATACCGAAGGGCTCTATGCCGGAGTGGAATTTCGACCTTTAAGTAAAGAAGTATATAATGCGCTTTTGACCCATAAGAAGATGAAGAAATTTGAAGATACGCCACTTGATGATATTGCTGTTTCATGTAGAATATTTACAAGAAAAGCATGTCAAAATATAGTCAGACAAGCTTTTGAATATGCAAAAGAGCACAATAGAAAAACGGTAACTCTTGTAGAAAAACCAAATGTAATAAGAGAAACAAGTGGAATGATGGTTGAAGAAGCACGAAAGATTGCAGAAGAATACCCAAATATTGAGTTGTGGGAGACAAACGTGGATGCTATGTGTATGTGGCTTATAAAAAATCCACAGGATTACGATGTATTAGTATCATCTAATATGTTTGGCGATATCATTTCAGATCTTGCTGCACAAATCGTTGGTGGTTTAGGGTTTGCAGCGAGCGGTAATATAGGTGATAATTTCGCAGTCTTTGAACCAACACATGGTTCTGCTCCTAAATATGCTGGGCAATATAAGGTAAATCCTATTGCAATGATTCGATCAGTTAAACTTATGCTTGATTGGCTTGGACAGAAAAAACAAGGAGAAAACCTTGATATTGCAATTGCTCATGTCATAAAAGAAGGAAAAATTAAGACGTATGATATGGGTGGAAATAATACGTCACTTGAAGTTGCAGAAGAAATTGCAAAGAAATATGAAGGACTCTAAGAGTTCTCCTAATTTTTCTTTTTTATACAATACTAGTCAAATATTTTTATTATGCTTTATTGTGAAAGAACAATCTATAATTTGTAGCCGTACCTGAACTTTGCATTACTCTAAAATTTATTATAAAAAACGACAACTAAAATAAATAAAAAAAGAAGAGTGAAAGATCAGATCTTTCAAGTGTTTTACCAGTCGATTCCGCCTTTAAATGTGAAGCCAAACATATATCCGAACATTCCAAATGGTCCACAATAGTTGAACCCTATGTTTGCTTCTCTTCCTACGGATACTTGCTTCATTGTTACAACACCTGTTGTTTTTATTAACCCAGTAACCTCAGTGTAATGAATGCGAAGAGCAAAGAATTTATGCCCAAGACCACTTGGTCTGTAATTGAAATAAACTCCTCTTATGACTGTTCGTCCAATCTCAGTTGTTTCAGGGTCGTTTGGTTCACTATCTACTGCCATTCCGGCGGCTAATGGTATTGTCGCTAGCATTAAAACGCATATGAATATGCCGAGTATTTTTCTTTTAACGTTCATATTTTTTCCCCTTAATACATTAGTATATAACTTCTAATATATAAACCTTTGTAACGTGTAAAGTAAATACACATCGGTAACATTTTTTAAGGAGAGAAGGTGTTACCTAAAGTTCTATAATAAAAGAGATACTCTTCTGTTTTAACAAATAATTCCTT